>CALDZW010000042.1 GCA_937944175.1 uncultured Candidatus Altimarinota bacterium | reverse complement strand
GAACTAGATGAATTTCATCCAGCTTTTTGAGATCTCAATGAAGAAGAAATTCTCACAAAGAAGAAAGAATTATTTAGAATTATCTGGCTGCAAAGAAATAGGGTAGACCTCTATTTTGATGGTTTAAAACCTTTTTCTGATCCAAGAAATACAAATATTATTATGTTTGCAAAGGGGATTAAATATTTATTACACGTTGAAAGAAATGTGAAAAACGAAATATATTCAGATACGCAAGAAGATGTTCTGCAATGACTTGATACTGAGCTTCAACAGTCAGTGAGAACAGGAATGGATTATCTCAAAAGAAAAACTCATGAATTATGAGGATCAGCCAAATTAAAAGCTCTAGAAGTATGAAACTTTTATGCAAAGTGAGATAATTTGAATCTCTATAATTATTTATTTTTTGCCTGAATGAATAACCTTGATACGGTGAAATTTCCTACGAGAGGGAGGAATTATTCAGAAAAGATTAGCTTGATTGAATCTGTACTCCAAGAATGAAGGGTAGCAAAGAAATATATAGATAGAGGAACGAGTATAGAAAGAGCTCATTATGATCTTACGTATCTATTTTGATGAGAAAAGTTGTGGTTTAGAAAAACACTTCTTCAAGAGAAAAAATAATGAACTCTAAAAACTAAGCTGAAATTTATCCAAATAGTTTTACAGAGGTATTAATACTTAAAGTTGTAGCCTCTTTCCCTTTGAAGAAAGGGAAAGAATTCAAGATAGGGATTTTTTAAAAGAAGACATAATTTTCAGAATTGCATTTTAGATAAAAATGATTATAAAATGCATATTATTTAGTTATAAATTATAGACAATGGATTTATATGGATCACTTGGAATAAATAAGGGGGCATCAGCTGATGAAATCAAAAAGGCCTACAGGAAGATGGCTATGAAATACCATCCAGATAGAAATGCATGAGACAAAGAGGCTGAGGCAAAATTCAAGGAAATAAATGAAGCATATCAAACACTTTCTGATCCTCAGAAGAAACAACAGTATGATACCTTTTGAACGACTTCATGAGCAGCTTGATGATGATTTTGATGATGATTTGGCGGAGTAGATGTAGATCTTGGTGATATTTTCAGTGATTTTTTTGGTTGAGGAAATAGAAGGCAAAAAAAATCATGAGTACAAAGATGAGAAGATATTGAAGAATTTATTACTATTGATCTAAAAACTTCAATTTTTTGATGAAAAAAAACAGTGAGTTATGATGTGATGTCTGAGTGTAATGAATGTAGTTGAGCTGGTTGATCATGAAAAAAATGATGTGGTGACTGTAATAGTACTGGATACCAGACATACACAAAACAAACTATGTTTTGAGTGGTTCAACAAACATGAGTGTGTCAAACCTGTAGTGGAACAGGAGAATCATTTGAAAAACTCTGTGATATTTGTCACTGAAAAAAAAGAACAAACAACAAAAAAGAGAAAGAAATTGATATTCCAGCTGGTATAGATGATGGCATGATTATCAAGCTTGAATGAGAATGAAATTCATGAATCTGAACAAAACAGGCAGGAGATCTCTATTTGAAGTTTAGAGTACACCTTGAAGAAAAATGACTCAAAAGAGAAGGAGTAAATTTGTATTATGATCTTGAACTTGATGTAGTTGAGGCCGTGCTTGGAACTACTAAAGAAATCAATATTCCTGTAATAGGAAAGAGAAAAATTGAAATTCCACAATGAACACAATTTGGATCAGTGCTTACTTTTGATTGAGACTGAGTCAAAGATGTGTCATATGATACAAAGTGAGATTTATTTATTAATATATCAATAAAGGTTGCTAAAAAGCTCTCTTCAAAGGAAAGAGAACTGTATAATGAGATAGCAAAAGAGAAAAAAATTAATGTGAATAATAAGAAAGGAATACTTGAAAATATTTTTGGATAATTACAAAATATGCAGCAGATAATTAAAAAAATATTTCCACTTATTTTTATACTGGTTTTTATAGGAGTTTTTTCATACTTTGAATGAGAAAAATTTTTTCAACACACTCAATCACAAGAACAAAACAAAATATGAGCCGAGAAAATTGAAGAAAAATTAGAAGAATTTTCAGTAGAAAAAATTAGAAAACTTGAAAGTACAGAGTTCTTTTATACTCCATATGTAAAACTTCTAGATACAATAGTATCAAAAATTAATAGTGCCAAAAGAGTTGTGCATGTGGAGGTGTATATGTTAACAGAAACAAGAATAAAGGAGAGTTTAATAAAAGCAAAAAAAAGATGAGTAGATGTGAAGGTAGTTCTTGAACATTCTCCTTATAAGGCAGTTCATATCAATAAAAAGCACTTCACTCAATTAGAGGCGGCATGAATTGATATTGTGTGGTCATCACCAAAATATTATGCTCTGAATCATTCCAAGATAATGATTATTGATGATGAAGCTATAATTTCAACAGGAAACTTTAGCTATTCAACCTTTGCTCATAATAGAGATTTGTTTATCTTAACACAAGATGAATGAGTGGTGACATCTTTAAAAGCAACATTTGCGGATAGTTATGCATGAACCCAAAGTTTAGAGTATAATCATCAGTTACTGTTATCACCAAATTATTCAAGAAGAAAATTAGAAATCTTGGTTGAATCAGCTACTGATTCAATTCAAATATATGCACAGTACCTGAAAGATTCAAAATTATTAAGACTATTAGAAGAAAAGGCAAACGCTTGAATAAAAGTAACTATAATTCTCTCAAGAAATTGATTTGAACAATATGAAGAAGACCAGAAAAATAACATGAAAAGTAAAAATTTAAAAATAGTAGCAATTAGCCAAAAGCCAAAGATGCATTCAAAAGCTTTTCTTATTGATGGTAGATATCTATTTATTGGAAGTATAAACTTCTCACTCTCTAGTATGGATAAAAATAGAGAAGTGTGAATTGTTCTTAAAAATGAAGAAATTATTAAAAAATTTACTACTCTATTTGAATCAGATTTATAGAAAAATGACAAATGTTCAATAAAAGAGCTGTAACTCTTTTTTTTTTGTAAAAAATATGATAGACTCATACATATAGATAATATTTACAAACAAACTTATGAAAGGAGTAATTATACAAGTTGTATTTACAATAATTGGAAGCTTTTTCCTGACAGCACTTATTTATTATAGTTTTTTCTCAACATCTGGTTCATGAGTAGCCGTACCAAGAGATTTTGAATTAAAAGTATGAGAGTATCAACTTGAAAATTCTTGAAGTGGATGAATAATAAGTACAGAGATTTCATTCTCAGACATCAGTAAAGATACAGTTCCTTCTAAAACATGATCAACACTGATCAATACATGATCAATCAATGATTCTGGGATGGATTCTGATATCTTTTACAAAAATGGAATAGATTTATATTCCACAATTTATTCAAATACTCCTTTTTATGAAGTAAGTAATACAGATGAGCTCATCACTGTTTCAATCAAAGATCTTGAGGGGGATTTCATCTTTGATTTTAAGAATGTTTCGAAAAAAGTGTTATTATCTTCAGATATTTATGAAGTATATTTGGAGAATAATGGTATGTTGTATATTCATAATTCGAAAGAGAGAGCAACAATTGCTTCTTTTAGTTCACTTTTAGAGCTTGATTTTATAAACCAAAATACCTCAGAGAAGACAATTAATACGTTCCTGTTTCCTCACATGTACCTAGAATTTAACAAACAAAGATTTAAGCTCAGGAAAGGTCTTGATAGTTTGAGGGTTTCTCAGTTAGGAACTTTAGGATATTTTTATGAGAATTTTTTAGAACTTCAGACTGTTGATAAAATACCATTTACTCAGAATGAAAAACAACAAAAATTTGTTCAGAATTCACTTACAGATTTTCTTAATCAACAAATCCAGTATATTACACATTTGAATATTCTTCAAAAGACTACAGTAAAAGATTTTCCTTGATCAAGATATATTAGTAAATATTTTTCATTATTCTATAATAAAGAAAAGAAATCAGTCTTTTATAAAAACATGATTCTCAGAAGTACATATGAACTGTTGAACTTGAAGAAAGTTGACCCACAGGTTTCAAAAAAAATACGTGATGATCTTGAAAATCTCAAACTTTTAGACATACAATCATATGAAAAAATATCAAATCTTATTGAGAAAATGTATATATATGGACTCTATGATATTGCTGATAATCAAAAATATATTAGTCAAAATTTATGAGCAATATTGAGTAAATGAATACAAAAAAATGTCCATTGATCAATTCCTCTACAACATTACTTTGATAGGTATAACTTTATATGAGATAAGCAGATCTATAGAATATTAAACAATAACCATGAGCAGAAACTATATTGAGATTTTTGAGACCTAAAGTATGAATATTACCTTGAATATTTAAGGCAAATGGTTTTATTTTGATTTAAGAATACATCAAATGTGATTGAATTAGAACAGCTAATATTGTTATTTTCAATATGAACAAATGATTTAAAGAAAATAGTGAATAACTCAGACAATGCTGATAGAATAGTAATTGCTTCTAATATTAATAATTATGATATGCTGTCTATTTTGAAAGAGGTTCTTTTAGAAAATTTCTTTGAATGAAGAGAGGAATCAGGGTTACTGAAAGTATGAACACAAAATATTAATGGGCTTGCTGTTCTTAAACAATCAGTACAAAATATTGATGTTTTCCACCAAAATAGTAAATCATTTTTAGAAGAAAAAGGTTCAAAATACAATTATGTAGTTACAGGATACAAAGAATTATTTCATACATTAGAAGAATATTTTTCAGCATTATGAAATTACTCATTATACCAAAAAGACTATTCAGCATCAAATCAAAAATTACTTACTGCAGAAGTATATAAGGAGGAGGAAGAATGATTGTCAGAGAAAGCTCTTATAAAATACTTATGACAATTTTCTGAAGTAAGTACTGCAAATATGACAGTAAAGATTGTAGATGATTATTATTATGATATTTCAGGGATGTGAGTGAAAAATTGACTATTTTCATTGAAACTTTATCCATATGATGAGAATAGGATCCTTGATATTAATTTATTGAATAATAATTATTCTACTCAGAGTAAAGAATGAGTATTTTATGAAGAATTAAAAAATATTACACTTGATCTTAATATTGAAGAAGAAAAATACAAGAGACTTTTTTCTAAAGCAAAAGATGAGGATAAAGATAAGTATGACTTCTCAAAAGTATTGCTTACAAAATTGCATCCAGTAACAAGAGAAGGTTGAGAAATATACACATGAGGAGACTATGGTACTGACAATGAAGAAGATCAAGTTATTAGTGTCTTTAAATCTGCAAAACTTTTGTGAAAGAGTGGTGAGTTTAAGATAATAAGTGATATCTTAGAAATAAAGTATAAAGATTTGAATGTCCAGAAAGCTGAAACTGAATTTAAAATAACTATAGACCATTCAACATTAAAAATGTTTGTAAATAAATGAGGAAAGAATATGAAAATGTATGCAGATCTTAATGCAATGTACAAACTTGATTGAAATAATCATTACTTTTTTAATACTGAGGTTTTACCATATACTCTTTCTAGAAACCTTGAGAGAGATAATATCTTATGAAAAAAAGTTACTATAAAAGGAAATATTGAAGTGTTTTCATTCAGAGAAAAAATGCAAACATTCTTTGATCAGTTGGATATTTTTAAAATAAAATATAATAACTTTCTTTTGAAAAAACAAGATATTGAAACATCCATTATATATGATATCAATCTAGAAGAGTTTCAAATCATTGAAACAGAAACAGAAATAGAAACAGAAATAGAAAATGAAAATGAATAAATAATTTAACATGCAAATGACATTATATATAATTATTCTGTGTAATTAAAAAAAAATTTTGAAAAAAGCCACTTTTTCATATCATATATTATACCTAATATAACTATTTTTGTATATGTCATATTTTTCTGATCAAGAAGCATTTAATCAAATATGTAGATCACTTTCAAAAAAACAAAGTGATTTTTTACTGTTGGCATATGAAGTTTCCAAGAAAGCTCATCATTGACAAAAAAGAAAATCAGGAGAAGATTATTTTATTCATCCACTTGCAGTTTGAGTAGCCTTATGGAATAGATTTCATGATGTTGAGTTATGTGCTGCAGGTTTATTACATGATGCTGTTGAAGATTGTGAAGACCTAAAAATAGGTCAAATCTATAGTGATTTTTGAAATAATGTATGATATATAGTTGATTCTGTAACAAAAACAGAACCAACTTTTTATTGAGCTGATACTGTGTATGAGAATGAAAGAGACAAAATGCTTGCTGGAGGAATCAAAAATATTTGATGTATTTTAGTTAAACTTGCTGACAGAGAGCATAATTTAGCAACTCTGAAATTTATGCCTGCAGAAAAACAAATCAAGAAATCGTTTGAAAGCCAAGGACTTTACCTTCCCCTCATGCATATTCTCTGATTCAATGAAGATTGACTCTCACTGAAAAGATGTAAGGGGCTTTTTTCTAAGTATGTGAAAGAGAATAAGTTACAAGGGTTTAAAGAAATAAAACTAAAACTTCTTAGTGTGTGTTTTAATGATTTTAATGAAGAATTATTTGATATTGTATATGAAAATTCTACAAATGTTGTTTGGGAGATTAAAGATAAAGAGGCATTTAATGAGTTGTTAAACAAATGATGGTTTGATGAAGATTGAGTTCATGTTAAAAGTATTGAATGACTTTGAAAAAAACTTTTTACAGCATCTTTTACACTTACGAAATCAGCAATAACTCGATTATGAGAGAAATGAAAAATAGGTATTGCACTTTCGCAAATATATTCATAAATATAATAAGTTATGTCAAAATATATATATAGATTAGATTCAGATTTAGAAAATTTAGAAAGTTTTTCGAAATCACTTCGTTCAAGAAAGATAGATCAAAAACAACTATATACATGAGAATGAGCTGAAGCTTATTATGATGGGAATGTTTTTTCTGTTGATGAATGAGTAATTGGAGAAATTAATGAATCAAAAGTTGCTTTTTGAAAAGATATATTAGATAACTTTTCAGATGAAGATCTTGTTGTTGTAAGTCTTTGATGTTGAGCTTGATTAACAGAGAAGGAAGTGATAAATGTATCTTGAAATGATAAGGTTACTTTTATTTGAGTGGATTCTTCAGATGAAATGCTTATATTAGCTGATAAGGCATTTTCAGAAGAAGATATAGATTTCAAACTTATGAGGGCAGACATATGAAGTTCAAAGTTTACAAGAGAGATTTCAAACATGACAGGTGAATATAGCAAGAGAGTTTTTACTTTTTTATGAAACACAGTAGGAAGTATTGAAAACTCAAATATAGTAGATATACTATACAATATACTATCAAGCTGAGATCAATTATGGCTTGATGTAAGATTAAGAGGTGATGGTGGCTTTAAAGATGATATGAGACTTTTTAATGCTTATAATGAAGCATATAATAATGATTGAAAAGATTTTTTAATGAATAAGTTAGAGAAATTTTGAATAGTTGACCCAGATGCAGAGATAAAAGTAAAAATGATAAAAGAAGATATTACTAACTCCCTGAAGTTTACTTTTAGCTATTTGTTTAAAGAGAATAGAAGTGTAGATTTAAGATGAAATATTACATTTCTTGAATGAGAGGTTCTTGAAATTCTTTCATTACATGCCTTTTCATGAGAATGATTGATTAAATTCTATGAGCAACACTGATTCAAGTGTATTAATTCAAAAAAAACTCATCTTCGTTGACAATTCCTCTTTGAAAAAGAATAAAAATAGTTGCTTGCAACTATTTTTTTGTGTTTGAGATAAATACTAATAAGATGCTTAACATTATATATAAAAATTATAAATATGTCAGAAGAGATAATTAAGAGGTATAAAATTAGGGCAAAAAAAGCATTAGGTCAGAACTTTCTTGTAAATAATGCAATCTTGAAGTTTATAGCTGAAGCAATCGAAGTAGAATGAAAGAGTATTATAGAGGTGGGACCATGATATGGGGCTTTAACTGAAAAATTACTAGACCAAAAACCAAAAAATCTACAACTCATTGAGCTTGATAAGTCTATGATTGAAATTCTCAATGATAGAATTGATAGGTGAGAGCTAGAATCTTGAGAGGTAAAATTCTCTATTGAGAATATTGATATTTTGAAATTTCAGTGAAATGATTTATTTCAAGACTATTCTGTAATAGCAAATATTCCATACTATATTACTTCTCCAATACTAAGACACTTTTTATACACTCTTGATAATAAACCTGAAAATATGGTAATCTTGTTACAAAAAGATGTGTGAGACAAAATCTTGTTATGACAGGAATATTGAGACAGATCAAAGACTTCAGTATTATCATTGATTGTCGCAAAAAAAACTCATGTGAGAGAAGTGATTGTTGTACCGAGCGATAATTTTATTCCAGCACCTAAAGTTGAATCAAGTGTGTTAGTTTTTAGAACACATAGTAAGTATGATGAGTATTGTGATAAAAAATTTCTAAAACTTATAAAAGTTGCTTTTGTAGCTTCAAGGAAAAAACTTTCTAAAAATCTTATGAATGGAGGGTTTGAAAAAATTGATGTGACTAGAGCATTTGGGAGATTACATATTGATCCAATGGCACGACCAGAAAACTTATGAATAGAAACATGGTGTAAACTCTCAGAAGAATTGTATTAAGTTATTATTTGATAATATGTGGCACCCATTACTAATAGTTAATAGCAGAGAATTGATTTACTTTTAGGGATTATTCTCTATAATCTTATATATTGTACTTACTAAAGATTGATCTCAATGAATTTAGAGAATATTAGAAATTTTTGTATTATTGCTCATATTGATCATGGAAAATCAACACTAGCTGATAGACTGTTAGAAATGACAGGAACTATTGAAAAAAGAGACATGAAGCATGGTCAAATGCTTGATACTATGGAGTTGGAACAAGAGAGAGGGATTACAATTAAGTTACAACCGGTAAGAATGAACTGGAAGTGATACGAACTGAATATAATTGACACCCCAGGGCATGTTGATTTTCAGTATGAAGTTTCTCGCTCACTTGCTTCTGTTGAATGAGCATTATTGATTGTAGATGCAGCTCAATGAATTGAAGCTCAGACTTTGAGTAATGTGTATATGGCAATAGAAAATGACCTAGATATTATCCCGGTTATTAATAAAATTGATTTACCAGCGGCTGATTTTGATAAAGTAGCTGAAGAGATTATTAATTTGCTTGGATGTGATAAGTCAGAAATTATTTGAATTTCAGCAAAAACATGACAGAATGTTGAGTCAGTATTAGAGGCAGTGATAGAGAGGATTAGTTCTCCTCAAGTATATTCAGATAGTGCTCCTGAAACTGATGAGCTAAAGGCTCTTGTATTTGACTCACAATATGATCCATATAGGGGAGTAGTGAGCTACATAAAGGTCTTTCAATGAGAAGTAAAAAAATGAGAC
This sequence comes from uncultured Candidatus Altimarinota bacterium, assembly GCA_937944175.1. Classification (GTDB taxonomy): domain Bacteria; phylum Patescibacteriota; class Gracilibacteria; order BD1-5; family UBA6164; genus CALLPO01. Next base: position 3,467 of record CALDZW010000042.1, on the reverse strand, counting down.
ACGTGTCATTTTTTGAATACAGATAAAAAAATAGAAGCGCTTGATGTAGGACATTTTTCGCCGAGTTATGAGAGTGATCCAAAGATATGATTGTGATCAGTATGATATGTGGTTACTGGTCTCAAAACTATTAGAGATGCTAAAGTGTGAGATACAATGTGGAAACCAGAAATAGTAGATTGACCAAAGGCAAAACCAGAAGAAGCTGAAGCAATTGATTGATTTTGAGAAGTAACACCATTCATTTATGCTTGAATTTTTGCTATGGATTCTTCAGAATATCCACTCCTCAAAGATGCTATGGAAAAATTGGTGCTTAATGATTCAGCACTGGCTGTAGAATCAGAAGTAAGTCCAGCACTTGGACATTGATATAGATGTGGATTCTTATGACTGTTACATCTTGATATTGTAAAAGAGAGACTACTGAGAGAATTTGATATGGATGTGATTATGACTTCTCCTCAGGTAACATACAGGGTATTAGTTTTGTGAGATAAATTAAGTGAATATTCACGCTATTCAGCTGAACTCATTGATGATGCTAGATGACAAAAATGTACGAGAATAATGGTTTCTAACCCTGAAGATCTTCCTGCTCAGGGAAGATACTTACATATAGAAGAACCAATTGCTAAAGTAGAGATTATTACACCTCAAGAATATGTATGAAATTTGATGCAACTCTCTCAAGAAAGAAGATGAATTTTTAAAAATCAACAATTCATTGATAGCGATAGGGTCATGCTTGTGTACGAGCTTCCTATGAATGAATTAATTTGAGATTTTTATGATGAAATGAAAAGCTTATCAAGTTGATATGCTAGTCTGAACTATGAATTCCTGAGGTATTCTGAAGATAATCTTGTGAAGCTTGAGATAGTAATTGCTGATGAAAAAGTTGATGCACTTGCTTTTATTTGTCATAAAGATCAAGCAAGAAATCTAGGAGGAAAGATATGTGCTAATCTTAAGGAAAGTATTCCAAAGGCATTATTTACTATAAAAATTCAGGCTGTTATATGAGCTGATGTAGTGTGAAGAGAAAATATATCTGCTATGAGAAAAGATGTCACTGCCAAATTATATTGATGAGATATTTCAAGAAAAAGAAAGCTCTTAGAAAAACAAAAAAAATGAAAGAAAAAATTGAAGCAGTTTGGTAAAGTAAGTCTTCCAAGTGAGGCGTTTGTGAATTTACTTAAAAAGTAAAATTTGACACGTTTCCATTTTTTTATACACTTACATTGTATTATAAAATACTAAAAAAATCATGAATCTAACACAAACATCTATTCTAGTCCTTGTCCTTATTTATCAATAATAAGGAGTGTTTTTGTGTATATAATTATGACTAACAACAAAACTCTCACATGTATGAGAGTTTTTTTATATTTTAAAGCAGGCATTATGAAAATTGGTTCTGATATACTTCTTGAAATGTTACATGAGAACTGAGTGACAAGAATATTTGGGTATCCATGATGAGCCATTATGCCACTCTATGACAAGATTGAATTGTTTGATTGAATCGAACATATTCTTGTAAGAAACGAACAATGAGCAGCATTTGCTGCTCAGGGAGTTTCCAGAAGTTCAAAAAAGAGTTTATGAGTTGCAATAGCAACTTCATGACCAGGAGCTACAAATTTGATTACATGAATAATGGATGCCTATATGGATTCTATTCCAACATTATTTATTACGGGGCAAGTAGCATATTCTCTTATGTGAAAGGATGTATTTCAAGAAGTAGATATCATTGGTGCAACAATGAGTTGTGTAAAACACAGTTTTGTAATCACAGATGTTCAAGATATACCAAACATTGTGAATGAAGCAATAAACATTGCAACAACTTGAAGGCCATGACCTGTACTTATTGATTTTCCAAAAGATATTAGTCTTATGGAATACAAGAGTTGAGAAAAGAATATTCCTCTTAATCTTCATTATAATAGACAACCAATTCTTGAAGTGACTAGAACTGATATAAATCATTTTTTAAAAATGCTTGACTGATCTCAGAAACCAATTCTTCTCTTGGGACAATGAATAAAGTCAGCAGAAGCTTCTAGTAATATTACACAAATAGTTGAAACACTATGAATACCTTGTGTTACAACTTTACTTGCCAAATGAGTAATTTCAGAAAAATCTAAAAATTATTTATGAATGCTTGGAATGCATTGATTCTACCATGCAAATCTTGCAATGCATAATGCAGATTTGATTATTAATATATGATCTCATTTTGATGATAGAATTGTCTGAAATTATACAGATTTTGCTAAAAATGCACGAGTAATACATATCGATATAGATACATCAGAAAAAAATAAAGTAGTGCAAACAGATCTCTTTATTCATGCAGATGCAAAAGAATTTTGTAAGAAGTGGCAGAAAATACAATTGCATAGACTTGATATAGAGAATTGGAGAAAGGAGATTGATACATATAAAGAGACACATCCATATATTCACAAAACATATCACTTTTCTACCAAAAATGCTCTTAATTGTATTAATAGTGCAACAGAAAAAGATAAAGATATTGAAAATTACATGTTTGTAACAGATGTATGACAACATCAAATGTGGGCAGCCCAAATTTTGAAAGTAGCATCGCCTGAAGCATGGATGAGCTCTTGATGATCTGGAACTATGTGATTTGCACTTCCTACAGCAATATGAGCTGCATTTGAGAATCCAGAAAAAATGATTATAATAATTGTAGGAGATTGAGGTATTCAAATGAATATACAAGAGTTACAAGTATTAAAAGATCATGATTTAAATATTAAAGTGGTTATCATGAATAACAATTTCTTATGAATGGTACGTCAATGGCAAGAATTATTCTTTGATAAGAATTATGCCTCAACGCCAATTACTTCTCCGGACTACATAAAATTAGCAGATGCTTACTGAATTACTTGATTAGCTGCAGAAAGTGAGAAAGAATTAGATGAAATACTCATAAAACAATTTGTAAGTCCTTGACCAGCAATTATAGAAGTGAGAAATATTGCAGATGAAGATAACATCTTTCCAATGGTGGCACCAGGAAAAACTCTTTGAGATACTATGTGGGAAGAATAATACATACTTATTAAGACAGAATAATGACATTACATTATATAAATATAGTAACAAATGATTCAGTTGGTGTAATAAACCGAATAAGTAATTTATTACGCAAAAAAAATTATTCTATTAAAGCATTTAGTGCTGCATTTGATGAAGTAGGGAACTGACATATTCTTGTTGGTATTGAATTAACAGATGATGAAAATATTGATCAAATAATATCTCAAATTTATAGACTCTTTGATGTAGTAAGGATTGATGATATGGGTGATGTCCCAGATCAAGTTCAGTACCTATTTAATGTAAATTGTAACTGTAAAAAAACTCTCAAAAAAATATCTCGAAAACCTGATAAAATAATTGATACTTCAAAAGAA
>CALDZW010000041.1 GCA_937944175.1 uncultured Candidatus Altimarinota bacterium | reverse complement strand
AAGAAGTCATGAAAAAAGTTTAAAAATTAATTTAAAAGGGTTCAGTGTGAAACCTGATTTTTTCCCACTCATTATTTTTCCACTGGCTTTAGCACTATGATGCTGCCAAGTGTCATTTATTGGCTTAATTGCTATTTGAATAGCAGCAGATTCATCTTCTTCAAGCTTAGAAAGTGCTCAAGTAATGTTATTGATAGGATCAGATTCAAGCTTGAGATATGTTTTAAATGGAAAGAGGAATTTTTTATCAGTATTAATATACGTTCATTCAGAATGTTGTTTTCCTGCAAAGATATTGATTTCAGTTGTTTCCTCAATAACAGCATCAGTATAGAATCAGTTAATTTGTTTTTCAATGAGAAATTTATATTTTTTAGGAATCACTACATAAAAATATATTTCTCATTTATGAGCAATATATTCAAATGAAATACTATCTTGTCAGAGGATTCTTCTCCTAAATTTTTTGGAATGAATACTTTTAAGTGAAGCAAAGAGTTGTTCCATCAGACCAACCATTTCCTTAAAATCCTTAGTAGTCTCTTTTTTTTCATCAAGATCACTTTCTTTTTTAGGAAGTGTGACTTTTAAGAATGTAAGGTTCAAAGACCTATTAAAGTTCTCTCTTTTACGCACCCATAGAAAGAGCAGTCATAGACAGAAAAGTGAAATAATAAGTAATGAAAGGGAGATCAACATGGATTTTAAAAAGGGAGTAAAATTAAATATCCCTATCTGCCTTACCAGGCATCTTTCCCTTAAATATAAGGGAAAGAGATATAAAGATGCTTTATGCCTCTTTTAAAGTATATCATATTTTTATAAATATGAAAATATCAAGCCTAAAAATCTCTTTACAAGAAATAAAAACTCAGATTAACTATATATATCACCAAAAAACCAGAAGAATACTTTCTTCTGGTTTTACTATCCTGATTTTTCTGATAAAATTTACAGTTTAGTATTATATTTTTTTATTCTATTACAGCATTTCACTATTTTATGGGAAAACTGAGTAAATATCTTTCCTATGTTTTACTCTCAGAATTATAACTGTATTACTGTGTTCTGTATATCTAAAACCAAGCCTATAATTTCATATTCTTATTCTATATAAATCTTGAAATCATTTCATTTTTTTTTACTGATGATATTTGGGAGACATATGTAACAGACTCAATATGTTCAATTTTTTGTATAATCCTTTTTTGAGTTGTAGAATCTCTTAACTTTCTGAAATCATCTTCAAAACTATTGTCAATTTCTACATTCATACACTTTTTTTAAAAGATGAAAGAGTTTGTGTGCTTCATGTTTCAGCTTGAGTCATTTGATATCAAAAAAGAATATCTTCAAAGTCATTGCTATGGATAAGTTTTTCTAAGTCTTTAGGAGAGATTTTTTTTGCTATGGAGTCTTTAATAGTAATTGTTGCCATAAAATGTTTTATTTATTAATGTATACCAGTATACATTCTTTCTAAAAAAATCAAAGTTTCATGTGATATGTACTCATCTGTAAAATATTTATAATCAGTGTAACTCTGTGGTTCAGACAAAAAACCAGAAGAAATACTTTCTTCTGGTTTCACTGTAATATTTTCTCTTAATCCTTATGGACAAGCTGTTTCACTTGCATAGATTGTTCAATCATTGTCTACACATACATAAGCTGATCATCATGAATAAGATCAACTTAAATCTCAGATGTTAACTTCTCAGGTTGGCTGTATCGTAACTCTATTAACTCAATTTGTACTGAATCCAAGTTTATCACCACCTAGTCGCCCCATTCAGGTATTATTATCTGTGATAAATGTAAAAGTTGGTAAATTAGCTTGTGATTCATTTCACATAATTTGACTTAGATTTCAGTTCATATTTGGAATTCTCATTTTTTCTGATCAACCTACTTTAAAAGAAAGGTGGTGACTAGTATGAACAATCTCTTTTGCACTGTAACCTCAACTTGATAACTTTATTCAACTAGCTCATTCAATATGCAGCATAGAATCAGGATTAGTTGTTCAAATTCAAACATTACCATCTTTATCAATTCTCATACGCTCTATTGACCCATTTCATCACGTTCCAGCAGTTGAAAGTTTTATATAAGAGTTATATGAATCTGAATCCATATATATCATTTCTTGGTCTGTTCATGATTGATTTGATCAAACAACTTTAAATATACTCTTTCATGATGTATCAATTGGTCATCAATATATCTTTGTGTCCCAATATGTTGTCCAGTTTGAACCAGTAAAATTTATAAATCATTGCTTTCCTGTAGTGTTTGTATTATTTAATCTTAATAACTCAGCAGCTGTAACAGAGTCTTCAGCAATATGTAATACTGCTTTAGCATCTGTTATTCAGATTCAGACATTACCAGCTGATGTTAAAAACATTTGTGGATTAACCCAATTTGCTGCAAATCATAATCAGTCTTTACCAGTAGTGTTAAAAGATTGAATAAAACCTCTAGTTCAACCATTTAATTTAAGTGCAATTCATGGATTACCAGAAGTTGCTTCAATACTCATTGTTGGGTTTACTCATTTTAACACAAGATTGTCTTGTAAATCATCTTGGAATTTTAGTGAAGAAGTTCAATCAACAACTTCTAACTTTGCACTTGGAGCAGTCGTTCCAATTCACACATTACCACCATTAGGATTCAGTGCAATTGTCCTTGATTGAGAATAGTCAGCAGGTTTTCTTGCTTGTAACCATGTTGGGTATCATTTTGCAGATTCATTTGCAATACCAATGTCTAATTGTGATCCAGCCCATCATTTATCTTCATATCATATTCTCATGAAGGAATCAGATATAGTTGCTACACTTCATGTAGCTGATGGAGCTATCATAATTGGGTAGTCTCAGTTAACATCTAAAGGAGCACTTGGATTATATGTTCCAATTCATACATTTCCTCATTTAGCAATAACCATTCTGGTTCATTTCGTTCATCATACACCAGTATTATCTTCATAGAAGAATAAGCCATCATTGTGCGCATATCATGGTCCATAATCTTGGTATTTTCAAATTGCCCATCTGTTAGTAGGTGAGTTTGTAAAATCTACAAATGATTGTGATCAAGTATTTGTTACAAGTCTTAATCATGTTGATCCAGTCATATTCTTTACCTCAAGGTCCATACTTGGTGTATCAGTTCAGATACCTACTTTTCACCCTTGAGTATAAACATTACTCCCACTCATTGACCAAGTATCATCAGTCATGTCTCATCCTTGAACCACAGAATCAGTATCACTAGGAGCACAGTCAGGATCAAGAGTTGTTCCTGGTAGATATCAACCTGTTGGAGCTGCTGCAAAAGCTGCTGCTCACATGAGAGCAATAACGGCTGCTGTACTTAAAATATTTCTACTCAATAGATGAGCAGTCTTTTTTCACATTGTTGTGAAGTTTTTTCTTTTCATAGTTTATGAAATAAATAATAAAATAGTGTTTATTTATAGGGCTTTTACTTTCATATTTTAGAAAGTTTTAGCAGA
>CALDZW010000040.1 GCA_937944175.1 uncultured Candidatus Altimarinota bacterium | reverse complement strand
TTCTACTTGATCGTCTTCAGGGTCAGGGAAAAAATTGATTTCAGTTTCTGCTGAGAGTTTTAATATCTCCCCTACTGTATATTCTAAATCTACAAGGTTTTTACTACAGCCAAGATTGACTGCTGAGAAGTTGAGTGCTTTTTGCATAAAAATTTCCATATTTAATATAATAAAAAGAGTGTATTCATATTTTATAAAAAGAAAGTTCTATTTTATAAAAAAATTCAGTATATTTCTATTACTTTCTATTACCTTTCATTATTTTTAACCTTCATAACAATAATTATTAGTATAATTATTATTATCAAATATAATTTGTGTTGATTTTTATTAAATAATGTTTATAAATAAACTTTATAAATAATATATATTGAAATACAAAAATTCAAAACATATCTTGATTTTTCAAGGACAAAGAAATGAAGAAACATAGTGGAATCATTATCTTTTGAAGAAAATAAACTACTCCCTGAATGATCTACTTCTATACCCGTAGTTGCATGAAGGGTAAAAGAAAACATTATTCAATCACTAAAAGACAATAATCAACCATTAAGTATTAGATGAAGAAATTATGATCAAGAAGTAAAACAACACCTATATTTTCTATTTTTTCCTATATCACTTTGATGAAATTGAAATAGAGCAGTCCCCATGGTGAAAATATGAATCAGTCAAGAACCTGAAGCTAGAATTAAAAGTCTGTCTTGAAATCAAGCGTGGTGAAATCCATATAGAGAAATGTCTTATTTAATGCACTCATGAACAGATAGAACCAGAATTTTACAAACTGAAAGAGAGATCCATAAGCTTTTAGAAGAAAAATGATATAGAATACGTCTAGACCCGTGAAATAGACCAAGCAATTGAGATACTGAATTATTTTCGCCTTCCTTTTTATCTGATTCTGATTCTGTCAAACAAATTAAGGAAATTTTAAACAGAAATAATATTGAATATGAATGATTCGGTGGTAATAGCAACTATGAGGAAATGTGATTCTGAATTCAGGAATGAAGTACTCAAAATATACTATGACAATGCTCAAAAATAAGACAATCATATGCAGGGGGGAAAAAACAATACGCTAAAATTCGTAGAAATACAGCCTGTGATATAAATTTTGTAGCACACTATCCACATATGCCCTCAAGTTCTGAAATTGATGAGAAACTTGAAAAAATAAGAAAAAAACACAAGAATGTAAGATGAAAGTATATTGTTTACTTAAAAGAACGAGCAGATTTTTTAGATGCTATCTGTAATAACTATGCACAACTACAGTGAAAATGAAATTTTCGCAATTTTTTACTGAAAAGTTGAGATGAAGAAAAAAAAATGAGAAGGAAAATAATTGTAGATTCCTGTAAACAAACAAGAAATAAATGAATGGGACAATTATGAGATTCACACAATTACCTTGAAAATTTATACTGGAAATGATATGTAAACAAATGAAAAAAACCTTTTCAATATGGAACAGATGTGTCTATATAATCTTTGTAAGAGTTTAGTATAAATCAGGTAAGTTAAATATGTGTGCAGTTTATTTTATATATGTGGAAGTAAGTAAAAATCCGCAATTAGATGTACTTCCACAAAATATACTGACTGAAAAGCTAAAGCAATAAAAGTAGTAAAACAAATCTCTCTAGTGAAAAATATTTTAAAGAAAAACCTTCTCCAGTTGAATAAAAAAAGATGTTAGTAAAGGCTTTAAGTTAAACAAGTAGATATAACCTAATCCTCCTGATAATTCCCTTGCATATTTTTTTCAATTTGCAAAAATTTCTGATTATTCTTTTGAAACATGAGTTCTGTGTTCCCTATTGGTCCATTTCTGTTTTTTCTAATGAGAATATCAGTGACTCACTTACGATCAGTGAACTCATCATAGTATTCCTCCCTGTATATCATCATAATAATATCAGCATCTTGCTCTATCGAACCTGATTCTCTCAAATCAGACATAATAGGCCTCTTGTCTGGACGTGATTCAAGAGTTCTAGATAGTTGTGAGAGTGCCACAATTGGAACATTCAATTCTCTTGCCAATTCTTTGATTCAACGAGAAATTTCTGACACTTCCTGTACTCTATTCATTGAGTTACCATTAGTCATAAGCTGTAGGTAGTCAATAACTATAAGATCTATTCAGCTCTCCATTTGTAATCTTCTGCATTTAGATTTCAAATCTGATAAATTTCCCCCTGCAGTATCATCAATATAGATATTTGAACCAGAAAGCATCTCCATTGCTTCTCATATTTTTGCAAATTCATGATCTTCAAGCTCTCATTTGGCAAGTTTCCATGAATTGATTTCCATAGCGCTGGCAATCATTCTATCGGTGAGCTGTTCTTTTGACATCTCAAGAGAAAATATTGCTACGTTCTTTCATTGAAATCATACATTTTGAGCTATATTTAATGCAAGAGCTGTTTTTCACATTGAAGGACGAGCAGCTAAAATTACCATATCTCAACCTTTTAATCAGAGTTTGTCATCTAATCCACTAAAACCAATCTGCAATCTATGCTCTTTTACCAATTCTGGATTCTCATGAATTTCAGCAAATTCATCATATCTTCCAGTAAGAATTTCATTAATATGAACAAGTTTATTTCTAATAAATGTCTGAGTTACCTCAAAGATAGACTTCTCAGCTTTTTCAAGAAGTTTTGGAAGTTGTTCACTTTCATCATATCAATAAGAAAGAATTTCATTTCATGCCTTTAATAATCTTCTTAGTACTGACTTATTTTTAACAATCTGAGCATATTCAAAAATATTAGATGTGGTTGGAACAATCTCAGTGAGTTCACTCAAGTACAATATTCATCAAATTTTGTCTAACTCTTTTTGATCATCTAATTTTTCCTTTACTGTAATAAGATCAATTGGTTTATTTCTTTTATACAAATCAAGCATCACTGAAAAAATCATGATATTAGCATCATTGTAAAAATCTTCTGGTAACAACATATCACCAATAATCACAAAACACTCCTTATCAATCAACAAACTCCCCAGAACTGACTGTTCTGCTTCTATACTATGTGGAGGAATTTTTAGCATACATTATTACTGATAATTTATTATTATCTAGAAAATACAAAAAATAAAAAAAAAGTAAATGTGAATTACTTTTTTGTGTGAGAAATTTGTGAAAAATGTTGTATAAATTTATTTATTCTCATCCTCTCTTGTTAGTCCTTCTTCTTACATCTCTCTTTCTATTCTCAACTGCTGGTCTTTTTGCTCTTTGTCATCATCAATTTCATCTTCTACTCCCTCATCATCTTCTATTATTTTGTTGTTTTTTTACTGGCTTAGCATTGTAATCAATTGTTAATTCAAATGGATTATCAGTTTCCACTTCAATTTCTTTTCAAATAAGCTTTTGAATATCTTTAAGGAAAAAATATTCTTCTTGGTCACAAAATGAAAGCGCTAATCAATTATTTCCTGCTCTTCACGTTCTTCCTATCCTATGAACATAGGTCTCTGGCTCATTCGAGAGATCAAAATTGATAACATAAAACAGTTCATCAATGTCTATTCCTCTTGCTGCAATATCAGTAGCTATTAATACTCTTGTCTCTCAGGTTTTAAAATTATTAAGAGCTCTTTGACGAGCATTTTGAGATTTATTTCAATGGATAGCCTGTGCTGATATATCTGCTCTTTCTAGAACTCTTACAATTTGATCTGCTCAATGTTTTGTTCTTGAAAAAACTAACACTGATTTCATTTCCCTATTCTTTAAAATCTCTATTAATAAATTTTTCTTGTTTGGTTTTGACACAAAATATACTTTTTGCTGTACCTTTTCTGCAGTACTAGAAACTGGAGTGATTTCAATCTTTACTGGATTATTAAGAATGCTATCTGCTAGTACATCTATTTCTTTTGGCATAGTTGCTGAGAAAAATAATGTTTGTTTTTTAGTTGGCAGTTTAGTTAATACTTTTTTTACATCATGAATAAATCACATATCAAGCATTCTATCAGCTTCATCCAGAACAAATATCTCTATATGACTCAAGTCAATATATCATTGATCCATAAGATCCAATAGTCTTCCAGGGGTGGCAATTAATATATCAACTCATGATTTGAGTTTTCTCACTTGAGAATGCTGTTTCACTCAACCAAACATAACCAT
>CALDZW010000039.1 GCA_937944175.1 uncultured Candidatus Altimarinota bacterium | reverse complement strand
AAGAAAGAGCGTTGTGTTATATACTTTTGGTTCCGGTTTTGGTTTAACAGTAATTTCATATGTATAAGCATGTCTTCCATCCTTTTTCATATATATCTTCTGAACTCAAGGTTTCAGTCACTTTATAGAAATTCCCCGATAACTTTTCCATACGCCTAACACTCATTTTTTTGAATATGAAAACTTATGATCGCTTGCATATCTATGAGGTATCCGTAGTCATTTTGTTTCATATATTGTTTTTTTGTAAACAATAGGTGGTTTTGGTACCACCGTAACATTAATAGTATATAGATGAAGCCAATTCTTTGTTTCATATACAATAATTTTATTTTCTCAGTACTTAACACCTTTTAAAGCAATTCTATTTCCATACTGAGAAGCCGAAACATGTCAGCTTCATCAAGCTGATAAAAAACTGTATTTTTGTCATTTTTGAGTTGGGACATAAATATTAACAGATCTATCTTGAGCTACACGTACATTATATGATTTAACTTTTGGGACTGGTTTTATAGTGGTCTTAATAGTTCTATAATGTATTCATCTTCTATCATATATGTTTACCTGTGTGATTCATGGCTTCCTTCCAATAAAACAAATTTTCTTTGTATATTTTTGAGTTGTTACTAAGTGTCAATTGATTCACTTATAAGTATGTTTATTTTCAATTCTATGACAGAGTCTTTTTCACTGATACATAGTATGATTCTCTACAATTACTTTTGGAAGAATTTTCACATTTAACGTATAGTAATGGTATCTCCCATATACTTTATATTGTGCCCATCCATAATTAGCTCATTTGATTTTTGCATAGCTATTATAATTCCATACATAAGCACTTCATCAATCACTTTGTCATGAATAAATTTTATATTTTCTGCTAGATGGAAAACGCACAATCTTTGTTTCTCATTGCTTCAAAGTCACATTAAATGTCTTTGGCTTAGGAGGGTTTTTAATATCCAACTTCACAATATATGCAGTGACTCAAAAATAGTTCTTTAGAGAAACATATACTCTTCATGATTTTAGTCATTTTACATGAAAACCGTGACCTTTTGCTTGTAGAGTGACAGCATCTCTTCTTGAAGGAGCATATCTATATGTATATGCATATGGAAGTGATTTATAATATGTCTCTCACACATATATTGATTTTGAAATAACTGGTGCTGGTTTAATATTCAACTTAAGAGTAAATATATGAGTTTTCGTGTAATAGTTCTTGACCTTAATATATAGTGTTCATGGTTTTTTTGTATGAACACTAAAGTGCTTCCCTTTACGCCATCTATATGTCACATTTCATAAACCCTTATTGGACAATTCATATGTATAATGATTCGGTCAGTTTAAAGGGTAATTCAATGTTGATCCTACTTGTATACTCTTCGTAATTGTAGGTGGAGGAGTGACTGTCAGATGGATATAATAACGTATCTTTCATAAATAATCAGATACTCATATATATGTTTTTCATGCACGTAATCATTTTAGACTTACTGCATTTGAGTGTTTATACAATGATACAATTGATGGGTGTGTTGCTTTAAATTTAAAGTAATATGAATTACTTTGAAAAAACAATACATCTTTTCATGTTTGAACCTTTCTATAATATATTGGTGGCTTTGGTGGTTTTACTGTAATATCAAGTGTTCACAAATGTCCTCACTCATAGAAAGCGTATAATTTTGCTGTTCATTCTTTTGTTCATGTGATATCTAAAAATCCATGTCACATTTTAACTCCAACATAACGACTTCCTCTATAATTAAATTGATAATAGAGTCTACTTACTTTAGGAATATTGATTCTTACTTTTTTTCATTTCTCAACACTAATTTTTTTATTGAATGGTGTAATTTTTTTCTTTACTTCAACATTAATTGTGTGAGCAAGTCAATATCTGTTATAGAAGGTAATCTTTGTCTTCCCTGGATTCACTCAATTCACATATACATATTTTCTACTTGCAGATAGTGTTACTATTCACTTTTTAGAATACTTCTTTGAATATGACCGAGAATAGTACATCCTGAAATAACATCTTGATCATTGCATAATGGAGCAATTGTATGTATTTTGAATTCAAATACTATCTCATTCGTCTTGATCAGTTGATCCTGATTGAGTTTCACCTTCATCATCATTTTTGATATCATCAAGAGATATGATTTCATCATCTCATAACTCAGAATAAACTGACTCTGCGTCCATTTCTTTTATGAGTGCTAAATCTTCATCATCAACATACAGTTCTTCAGCTGAGTCTTCTCAAGAAGTATCTAGGGGATTTGGTTGTGTTAGATCAATTCATCCTTCAGGAAGTTCTGATATTTCTAATTCTTCTTCTGATCAAAAACTATTAATTTCTACTCAACTTGATTCTGATATTCATTCTATTTCATCAATAGTATATTCCTCTTCCAATTCTTCATCAAGTCCTATTGGTTCTTCCATTCATTCAACATCTAGCTTAATAAGAGCATCATTACTCTCAGGAAGATTCTCTTTTTCAAATGCATCAATCTCTTCTTGAGAGAGTTCTATTTCTGGTATTTCATGATCATCTCACAGACTATTAATTTCTATTCCTGAATTATCCTCTTTATATTCTTCAAATATTTTTTCATCATTTTGTGCTTCAGATTCATCATATTCATCAGTTACCATTATTTCTTCTTCACTATTTCTTTCATTATCTCTTCAAAATTTTTCTTCATAATATTGAATTTGTTCCTCTGTTAATTCTCCTATTTCATAGGTTTCCTCTTCTCATAAACTATTAATTTCTACTCCAGAATCATCTTCCCCATAACGTTCTATTGCCTCCTCATCTAGAGAAAATTCTTCTAAAATTGTACCACTTTGAGATTGTTCTTGAGCAATATTTTTTAAAGCAGCTAAATCCTCATCACTCATTTCCATTTCAAATGCTTTATCTTCTACAGTATCAGGAAGACTTCATTCATCATCAGCTGTATACTCAGTAATTATGTCAGCCTCAGTCTCAGCCTCAGATTCCTCACCAAATGAATTAATTTCAACTCATGTTGATGGTTCAGCTCAATCAATAAGAATCTCTTCTCATTCATCATCATCTCAAAAACTATTAATTTTTATACTCCCACACTCTTCTCATTCAGAACACTCAGTGCTTATATCATCTCATTCTTGAACTTCTTCCAATTCTACTATAATAGGCTCTTCATCATTCGTGTCGTCTTCAGTAGTTCCAGAAGCAGTATATACTACAGTCTCTTCTTGTTGTATGAGTTCATCTTCAGTCAAAAATTTAAGCTCATCTTCAGAAGCTTCATCTTCTCAGAAACTATTGATCTCCACTCATTTATCAGCTCAATCAATTATAAGCTCTTCTGTAAGGTCTAAATTTTCTTGTTCTTCAACTACATCTTCAACTGGATTAAGAGTAGAAAGATCTACTATTATTTCATTTCAATCATCATCTATTTCTATAATTTTTTCATCTAAAAATGATCACGTTCATTCACTATATTCTTGTACATCAACAAACTCTTTTTCATCATCGCCCAAACTGTTGATCTCAATTCATCACTTCTCAAGCTCAGCTCAATCAATTAATAATGGTTCTGATTCTTCAAAAGTTACCTCATTATTCTTATCTTCAAAATTATTAATTTTAATACTTTCTCATGTCTTTTCCTCATCATCTATATACACAAACTCTCCAATCTCTGGTAAATTATCAATATCAAAGTCTTGGGTAAGCTTTGTCCCAGTTCATGATAGCGTTTCATCTTCTAGAGAATTAATTTTAATTTCATCTTCAGATAGCTTTCCATCTGTTCAGAAATATTGTGTTCATTCTGATTGTACGTAATCATAAGCACTATCATGAGTAATTTCAATTGGTGTAGAAATTATGTTATTTTCATCTATTTCAATAGAACTATTTATTTCAACTCATGATGAAGATGTGCTTTCATCCATCTCAAATATCTGTGAAGCTACTTGTATTGTCTCTTCAGTAGCATCTTGTGTATCTTCACTCTCATCAATTGTGTTTACAGGGACTAAGCTGATAGAATCAACAAGTACCGCTTCATCTTTTTCATCAACCACTTCTTTTGTTTCTTGTGTTTCATCTCATGTGTCCTTTTTTACTTCTTCTACCTTCTTCACAACTTCTTTTTCTTCTATTTTATAGGTTCTTCCACTTCAATCTTTAGGTTCAACATAGGTTCATTCTTTTGCACTATCAAATAATATAGTCCAATTAACACCATCTGATGAAACTTCTGTTTTAGTATTATTATAAGTTCTTCCATCAGCATAATAGTGTAGTATCTGAACCTCTGATAGATCATATCATTTTCAAAGGTCTAACAACATATATTGTAATCATGATAATCATTCTGAATATGATCAAGTTGTTAATACTCAATCTGTTATTCTTGAATATGGTCTGCTTGCATATTCATTATTGTTTTTTGAAGTAACTTTTTTACTAAGTGCTACATTCTTTCATGTTCACTGTTCTATTGCTTTTATTTCTACCCAATGACTATTTCTATTCTTATTACTTCCATTTGCCCAGTCACGGATATAATGTATTTTTCAATGAGAATCAGTTTTTTGTTCTTCTTGAGTCACTTCTTCCGTTTTCTTCTCTGCCTCTGTAGTTCCGGTCTTTTCATCTTTTTTTATCTTGCTTATACTTCATATAAGTTTAGAAACATCAACAGCTGAAGCAATATATTTTCATCAGTCAGTTTGAACATCTAGTGGATATTTTTTCAATAAAGCTCTCACTCATTCTTGATCAATATCTGGATTGTACATCTTCATAATACTAGCAAGTCCTACAATATGAGGAGTTGCCATACTTGTACCACTGAGTGCTCTATATCTTCATCTTGGTAAGCTTGAATACACTTGTACTCATGGAGCTGCTACATCTACTTTATTACCAAAATTAGAAAATGATGCTCTTTTCAGATTTTTATCTACTGCAGCAACAGTAATTGCCTTCTCGCATCAACCTGGTACAAACCTTGATGTATCTATATTTGAATTTCCTGAAGCAGATATTACTATCACTCAGGCATCTACATTTGAGGCAATTCAATTACAAATTGGATTTGTTTTTGGATCTCATCTTCAACCAAGACTCATATTCAAGACATCAATCTTCTCATCTTTAGAGAATTCTAGTGCTCTCAATACGGCATAACTCGGACAAAATCATCTCTTTGTGCATATCTTAATTGGCACAAAATCAACATAAGGATTTACTCCTATAATTCCTGCACCATTAATACTTGCTCAGATTGTTCAACTTACGTGGGTACCATGTCATTGATCATCCATAGCATCATCATCCTTATTGACAAAGTCTTTACCATCTAGGACTCTTCCCTTCAAATCAGGATGATTGTAATCAATACCAGTATCTATTATTCATACTGTTATTTTTTTAGCTCATCATTGTTCAGATCTATTTTTAAGCAATCAAAGATAGCTTGGTGTCTTATAATGTTCTATTCACCATGTTTGAGAAATACTTTCTCAGCTTAGATCTATATTAGATCTCCCCTCCTTACTAGTGAGGGGTTGAAGCTGGGTTTCACTAAAAATAGTAAACACTTCAGGTTGAATTATTTCAATTCACAAGAAACTCTCTGGCATTACTCCAGATTCAATCTCTTCTAACATTTCTTGTTTAAAAAGTGAATCATCAGGAATGGCTACTTCAAACGTATTATTTCATTCATCTTCATACATGAGATTGACTCATATATTTGAATCAAATTTTGCAAAAAGTTTTTCAACTTTTGATTCACTAAATTTTGTTTTAATTATCAATAAATAGTCTCATCACTCTTCTCACTCTAATGACTCTTGAATTACTTCTAGTGCTTCTTCTTTTTTCTGAGCATTATTAATAATGTCTGATGGAAGATTTTCTTCTACATCATCATATTTAGTTACTCAAGATACCACTTTTAGTACCACAGTTTTTTTAGCCTCTGCTGCAATTTCAGCAATATCACTGCGACTATTTTCTCACTCTATTTCTTTCTCAACTTTATCTAAATACTCTTTAATTTCTTCATTCTTCTCTTGAAGACGCTCTTTCACTTCTTCATCTTTTACCTTTTTGTCAATTGTGTCAACAGTTTTATCAATTAGACTTTCAACCTTATCTAATACTTCAATAGTCTTTTCTTTCTGCACATCAAGCTTTGCTGCTTCATCCGCATACAAAACTCCTATCTGCATGTGAGATAGGAGCAAAAAAAAGACTATTATTAATGAGCTTAGTTTTTTCATAAATTCACAAATTTATAGAATAAAACCACAATGCTACCATGTAACAATATCTTTGTATAATTAAGATATATTATAAATATAATTTTTATCAAAGTAAAATCAAAAAAACTATTTTTTATTTGTTAAAAAATAGTTTTTGACATCTAACTTAAGTTGATTTTAATTATTTTATTCTTGCAATATTTTATGAGTGTTTTGTTTTACTTAATCATAACGAGGTCTACTTCAATAGTGATAATCATCGGCATCAATGTAAAATCTAGTATTTGCATCTGAAGGAGAACCAAAATGTTTTTTTACTTTTTCTTTTACTCATGTTCTAGCTGAGTTTGTAGATTCAGGGTTTGTTGATCTTCCTTCTCAACTAAAACCTTGTCTAGATGTCATCATTGGTTTAAGTGCCATATTCTGTAATGAATTAGTTTATTTAAAAAATTAATTTTATTTTTTTTAAAAAATAGTCAAGTTTATTTTTCAAACACATTCTTCACTAAATTCTTATGATCCATTGGGAAACGTGTATTTTCTAAATAGCGAATAAGTGCATGAAAGATTGACCATTCATTATATTCTTCATATAAATAGGCATTTCATAAGTTTTTTTCAGGATTGAATTCATTAAGTATTGAAGAGAAGTGTCATTCATTGATAGCAATTGGAACAATTGCTTGAGAAGAATATTTAGAAAGATCAGTAGTTTCACTATCAAGAATAGCAAAATCAAATGCTGGTAAGATATTTCTTCTGAGTTCTTTGGTAACATAGATATTTTTACACTGTTCATCTTTTCACTCCTTTCAGAAATCTCATACAACTATAAAATCAACTGGTAGGGTTGCTAAACCAAAATACAATTTTTGAAGAATTTGTTTGTTATTTATGATAACAACTCATAAAGGTTTGTTTTTAACAGGAAGTTTATACTTCTTTTTTATATCTATAGCTAGCAGCTTTTTTTCTTTTAGAATTTGAGCTAAAGTCATGTGTCTCTTGTAATTAAAATAATCTAATACAAGTATAGCACACTATAATCTATTATTACAAGTATTTTAGATTGACAACAAAGGCAAAATAAAGATAAAATATAGTTTTGTTATTAAAAAGAAATATATATAATTTCAAAAAATATGTTTTTTTCAAAAGAACATAAAGTAAGTTAAGCTTTATTTTAAAGGAAAAAACCATTTATTAACTCTACACAGATTAACTACTATTTATACTAAAATTTTTATAAAAGTACAATGAATAAAAACTTTTGGGAAGAACAATCAAAACAAAATAAACTCTGTTTTTTAGCACCAATGGATTGATATTGAGACTCTGCTTACAGGCAAACCATGAGAAAAATTGCCCCTCATGTATTTTTAATTAGTGAGTTCTATTCTGCGGATGGATTGTGTTATTCAAAATTTCTCAAAGATGCGGTGCTCCCTCATGAAACTATTGAAGATCCACTCGTTATTCAAATTTTTTGAAAAGATCCAGAAATGTTTGCAAAAGCAGCAAAAATAATTTCAGAAGAAAAATATAACATAGCAGGAATAGATGTAAATATGTGATGTCCTGCAAAAAAAGTTGTTAGAAGTGGTCATGGATCAAGTCTTTTGATTAATGAATGTACAGCTTTTTCTATTATTGAGGAACTTGATAAAGCAACTCACCTCCCTATTACAGTAAAAACACGTCTCAGTTTTGACTGAAACCAAGATCTCATTAAATTTGGTAAGTGACTCCAAAAAGCATGATGCAGACTCCTTACTATCCACTGAAGAACAGCAAAACAAGCATATACATGAGTGGCAAATCATGAACCAATTTATGAACTACAAGAAGCATTAGATATTCCGGTAATAGCTAACTGAGATATACTGAACTATAAGATGTGAATGGAAAAAGTAAAAAATTTGGCCTGATTTATGATTGGAAGATGAAGCTTTTGAAACCCTTGGTGCTTTTTATCAGATCAACATAATCCTGATAATATTACCGATCCAGAATTAAAAAAGCAATATTCTCACCTTGATCCAAAGAACTTTGTAGACGGACTCTACTACCCTACTCTCAAAGAAATCCTTGATATCATGCTCTTTCATGCTCAGGCTCTTGTTGATAATAAATGAGAGAAAAGATGAAGTCTAGAAATTAGAAAGCATCTGGTTCAGTACTTGAAAAATTTTCCATGAGTTAAAGTCTATAGAAAAAGACTGGTTACTACTGAAAGCTATGAGAATTCAGTAATCATTATTAATGAAATAGCTGAAACATTTAAAGATTTTCTAGATAAACGTCCTGGTCTTGAAGAAATTACCAAAGATGATTTGGATTTTTTGGAGTAGTTTTATTATTAGACGTGTTTATTACTAAAGTATTAACTAGTTTGTAACTCATTTATCCTGCGGACATTTTCTCTTTACAAGAGAAATAAGTTATAATTTTTCTGTAAATTTATCGTAGATTATCCCTCTGGGACAAGATAGAGTTATCATTGGTTAAAATCATTATCTTTCTTAATAATAAACAAATCTATTGTTCATACTTAATCACATCCTCCAAAGTATTATTATGAAATTTCACTGCCATAGTATCACTATATCTAACAGATACATCTGGGTTTATTTTTTTATCTATTCAATTTGTTGTAAATACAATATAGTTATATCTAAACATGAAATCTGTTAAATCCTCGTCAATGACAAACTCAACATGTTCATATCATGTAAGATACTTTTGATGAGCTCATGGAGATGGTATTTCTACACAATAAATTTCTCTTCCCTTATATGCAATTGGTGAAGCTAATTTATATGTAGATATAGGTCTTCACTGAATCATTGCTTCAGATAAAAGTACTCCATAGTCTAACAACTGTTCACATATATGAGAATACTCTTCTAGAGTTTCTACCCTATAACAAATATGATCAAGCTCATAGATTGAAACATCTATCTTATCATTCTCTAGATGTTGAAATGCTCTATCTAAAAACACACAAGGATCTCATAATAGATCTATTATTTTTCAAGGCATTTTTTAGTATACATTATGAAATAAACTTACTCATATCAGCTTCAGTATAGTTTTTTCATTTTATAGCTTTTCCAGTTCAACAATCTTTACTCATATTAGATCTATGAACTTCAGCAAATGCTGCTTCAATAACATCTTGAAGTCAGTGTTCTATAATCGTTCCATATACAGTGTATAAAATATCACACAGTTCTTTTGTAATATTTTGTAGGTCTCACTTTTTTACTCCTGCTAAATACTCTTGAACTTCTTCATTCATAAGCAT
>CALDZW010000038.1 GCA_937944175.1 uncultured Candidatus Altimarinota bacterium | reverse complement strand
TTGTTTGTCTATCTTGCAAGGTTAAATGTTTTCACATATTTTTAGGAAAAGAATCAAAAAGTATAGTAACACCCTAATCAGCATTAGTATATCTCTTTCTTATTTTTCTAAAAATTGCGTTTCATTTCTGAATTTGGGAATTTAAATATGTATATGGTCAATGAATCAGGTTCATGTGCTAAGGATTCTAATCAACCTTTATGTACTGAAAAACAAGTCGGAATAGAACTTTTAGGTTATGCTAAAATTAATCATTTAATTCTAAAGGGAAAGGTAAAACCAGATGAAAATTACTATAATGAACAAGAGAAATGTTTAAGATGTGCAGAATGAATTTTAGAAAAATAATAGATATTTAGCTCACTCTTTTCTTTTTGTCATAATGTTTCCAAAAATCATCTCTAAATTGTTCATATCTATCTTCAAGGATGGCGATTCTTGCTTTTTTTGCAAGATGAATAAGAAAATGAAGATTGTGGTAAGAGAGAAGTTGCTTTCAGAGTGCTTCTCATTCTACAGTAAGGTGACGAAGGTAACCTAGACTGTAATTTTTACAGGTTTTACATTCACAATGCTTGTCTATTGGTTCTTTGGAGAATTCAAATTTTGTGTTTGAAACTTTGATGTTTCAAGTGCTAGAAAATGCTGTTTGGTGTCTTCAGAGTCGTGTTGGAAGCACACAGTCAAACATATCAACCCCTCTATATATTGCTTCGATAAGATCTTCAGGAGTTCACACTCACATAAGGTAATGTGGTTTGTGTTCTGGGAGAATAGGTTCCAGTATATCAAGCGTATCATACATATCTTTTTTTGATTCTCACACAGCTAATCATCCTATTGCAATTCAAGGACAATCAAGGTTTCAAATAAACCTGGCTGATTTTTCACGTAGGTGCTTATAGGTTACTCATTGAACAATAGGGAAGAGTGCCTGAGTATATTCTCATTTTTTTTCTCTAGTTTTATTGTTCTCTTTCCATCTTCTCACACATCTTTGTGCCCATCTATGAGTACGCTCCATTGCTGCCCTAGCATAGGGTTCTGTACTATCACCAGGAGCACATTCATCAAAGGTCATGATAATATCAGCTCCAATACTATTTTGTATATCCATGACATTTTCTGCATTAAAAAAATGCTTACTTCCATCAATGATACTTCTGAAGTGTACTCCATCTTCTGTAATTTCTACAAGAGACTCTCAGTCTTTGAGTCCAAGTCAGAGACTGAACACTTGAAAACCTCATGAGTCTGTGAGAATAGGTTTATGATAGTTTTGAAATTTGTGTGCTCATCAGAAATGTTCTAATACCTTAGTTCCAGGACGTAGGTAGAGATGATAGGTATTATTCAAAATG
Organism: uncultured Candidatus Altimarinota bacterium; assembly: GCA_937944175.1. GTDB lineage: Bacteria > Patescibacteriota > Gracilibacteria > BD1-5 > UBA6164 > CALLPO01. Next base: position 5,224 of record CALDZW010000038.1, on the reverse strand, counting down.
ATATCTGCTCACATATCATCGAGTTCTTCAGTATGAAGTCATTTAACCGTCGTTTTAGTCCCAACAGGCATAAAAACTGGAGTCTTAAAACTCCCATGATGAGTAAAAAATTCTCAAGCTCTAGCCCTTCAAGATTTTTTTTCTAGATTGAATTCAAACATGCTTTTTTTTCATAAAAATATATCTATAAAAGTATATCTACAAAAAAATATTTACAATGTTACTTGTAAATATTTTATGATTCAATTTCTATTTCTTTAATGATTTCTTCAAGTTTCCTTCTGTTTTGAAGCTGCCTAAGTCATCTTTCTTTTTGCTGTGTAGGAGTATAAAACTGATATTCCTTGATAAGCTTAAGAGATGCATGAACCCATGTTGGTTCAATCATTTTTATTTTTTTGATAGTTTCTATTTCTTGTTTCATCTTTGTATTTTTTTCAAAAAAATCTTCTCTTCAAAGATTATCCAAATCAGCATCCTTGATAATCTTTTCAAGAATATCTACAGGAGTTTTATAGCTTGGTTGCGTAGCTAATATAAGTCTGAATACTGTTTCAATTTGTGATTCAGGATATAGGATACTTTTTAAGTAGTTTTTAGCAATTTTTGCTCCAATGACCTCATTATTATCATACTCTATAACAAAACCTGTATCATGAAAAAGTCATGCAATTGCTACAATTTCAATATCAGTTTCACTTAAGCCTTCTTTTTCTCACAAGTACATAGCACGCTCCATTACTTCAAGAGAATGATTATATTGATGATAATACAGTCATTCTAGTGGAAGTAACAGCTTGTTAACATAGTTCATTGCATCAAGGATTGTTGAATTTTTGTTCATTATTTATCTGTTGAAAATATTTACAATGTCATTGTATCATATAATTACGCTCAGAGCAATTAATATAATAAAGAAGAAGACATGAACCATATTCTCTGTATTTTCAGTAATGGCTTTTTTTCAAAAGATTTTTCTCACCAACGTATTTAAGCTAATAAGAACAAATCTTCATCCATCAAGAGCAGGAATTGGAAGAAGGTTAAAAACTCAGAGATTAATCGAAATAATTGCTCATATAATGACAATAAAAGTTACTCAGGCACTGAGTGAATTTGCCACTAAATCAACTATTCAAATAGGTCATTTCATCTCTGAAATTGCTTGAGTTCTTTCTTGGGGAGTTTCTGGTATAGTCACTTTCCTGAACAATGTTCAAATAGCCTTAAAAGTAAGAAGGCTTTGATTAAAAGTTTCAAGAGTCCCATATTTTAGAGATTCTAACATTCAATACTTGTATTCAAAATCTTTATTCAGCGTAATGTTATCTCAAATATAACTTCATATTTTTCATTCGGGTGATACAGGAATAAGTATCTCAAGTTTTTCATCTCACTTACAAGGTTTACAGATTGATTCTTTTGGGCATTCAGGACAAGGATTTTTTCTGAGAACTGAAAATAAAAGGCTATTATTTTTATTATTAGATACAATATCCATAAGATCTTCTGGATTTGATACTGGGGAGTTATTTATATGTGTAACAATATCTCAGACTTCAATTCATGCTGTTTCAGCTGGAGAATCTTTTACAGGTTGGAGTATGATTCATTCTCATTTTTTCAGGATTCCTAATTCTAGTGCTTGTTCGTATGTTGGAATAATTTTAAGATTGAGATCAGTTTTAATTCTATCATTTATTCAAATTGGCTGTACTCAAACAAAAAATAATATACTAAAAATAATAATGGCCAATACAAAGTTCATAAATACTCAACCAAGCAAAATAATACTTTGTTGAATATATGTTTTGTTAACAAGTGCCTCAGGATCATCTTTGTTTTCAAGCAAATGAGGATTTTCTCATTTAAGTCGCACAAATCATCAAAGAGGAAGCCAATTAAGGGAAAAAAGTGTTCATTTTTTATCTGTAAAGAGTTTCTTTGCTCTGGGGGGAATTCCAAGTCAGAATTCTTCAACTTTCACTCAAAATTTTCTGGCAGCTGAAAAGTGTCAAAATTCATGAATAAGTACAACAACAGAAAACATTATTATAGCTACAATTATTCCAATAATTATCATGATTTTCTATTTATATGTTAGATTTTAACTGTTATGGTAAAAAATAGTGTTTTTTAGTCAAAAGATATTTTGATTTGAGCTGAATATATGATAAAATAAAGAAAAGTTATATTATTAATCTTCCTGAATCAATATGAGTAGTAATATTGGAGAAACATTAGAAGCAAATACTTCAGTAGAAAGTGATGAAGTAGTAAAAATAAAGAAAGAACACCAAAAAGAAACTTTTATAAAGAAGTTTTTAGAATTTCATATGAATAAAACTGATTGATGATGAGTTGAGTTCATTAATAAAGTATCTTCAGAATCAAAAATGTCTTTATGGCTTAAAGAAGAGCTGAAAAAATATGCTACTTGAATTTCTGAATATGAATGAATAGATGTATGAAGTATCTCATATTTTGATATCATGTCACAGATGTCAAAAAATATAGTTATCCTCAATAATTTACGTACAAGCCTCACATCACAAATTCTTAGACAATTTGATATTTCATCAGAGATTATAGATTCAAAAGTAAATCTTGCTATACAAAAACTTGAGCAATGAGAGCTAGAACAATACATTAATTCAAACTCTTTAATTGAGGATTTTTTAGCAGATACAATATGATCAAAACCAAAATCAAAGGACTTATTAGTGCATTTAAAAAAGTATAAATTAGGGGAAAGATATGATTCTCTTGATGATGATTCAAAAGATGCTCTTGCTTTTTTCTTTCATAAACTTGAAAAATGATATAAGTTTTCAGCTGTAGATTTTGAAAACTTATTTTCGAGCTCAGTATTTACAACAAATGAAAAAATTGAATTTGTACAAGTATTTATTCCAAACATTACTCTTAAAGAAGCTTTGGACATAGAACTTTTAGACTCACATGAAGCAAAAGAATTAAAGAAAAGAATTATTATAGCATGAATAAAAGTAACTGATTCATTAGACAGTAATCTTGATATTGATACTTTATGAAAAAGATTAGAAGATGCAGATATTATTATACCTACCAGGGATTTTTCTTTAAATGAAATAGATGTACAAAAATTGGTTATGTGAAATATGAGTTCATTTGTTTGAGTGGTTGCTGAATTTAACAGATTACATGAACAATCTGAGAATGCATGAGAAGAGTGAAGTGTAACTCAATGATGGTTGCGTCAAGAATTATCAAAAAATAAAAAAGTATCACCATCTTCAATACAAAATATAAAAAAAGGAAGTACAATGATTCTTAAACAAGCAATTGAAGAACCTGATACTAGATGATATGGTGGAAATGAGGTGAGTGAAGTTATTCATTATATAGAAGTAATTGATTTAAACGATGAAACATGAGAAATAGAATATCGTTTTAAAGGTGAAAATCAGTATAGTCCTTTAGCAACCTGAGAAATACAAAAAATTAGCTATAAAAAACTCATTTGATTACTTTGAAAAGGAGGAATTGAGAATGATCAATTTTGAAATAAATCAAAAAAAATGTCAGTGTATCATGTAGATTTTTTGACTTCTCAAGAAATAAATGAACAAATTAAATGATGAGAAATATTAGTGAAAGATAATATTGTCAGGCTCAGTGATAGATCTAAGCTAGAACTTACAAGAGATAGGTATGTTTTAGATAAAAAAGCAGATTTAGAAGCTCAAAAAAAACCAGATGGAAGTGCAAAGTATTCAAAACAAGAAATAGAAAAAATTCTTGAAGATGATGTTGTAATTGATTGATATAATGATGAAATTGAAACAGCAGATGCAAGTAATAAGAAATCATTACTTACTAAAATGAATGAAAAAGACCCAGAGGGGAGTAAGTATTGATTAGAAATAGGAACAGTTTTTCAGGTTGGAGAAATCAAAAAATGAAAAGAATTTGGTATTTTTAGAATTACAGGAATATCTGATTCTCAAATTACTGTAACATCATTTGATAACAGTACTGAACAAACTGGGTGATTTCAAGATTTTTATGATGTATTTGATGAAAAAGAATGAAAGAGAACAGGGGTAGGTGTACAAAATTTTCCAGACTTAATAAGAGACATATCAGGAGATGGAGAAATTTGAACAGTATGGGAAAAATTTACATTCCATGGAGGAAAACTAAAAAAGAAAAAAGAGAAAGAAGAGATATGAAAAATCTCTTACCCATACTTAGCATGATCAGATCAAGAAGAACTTGTAAAGATTACATCTATTGATTGAGATATGGTAAGTATTCATCATTGAAAAATTGGAACTGAAAAGAAAAAAAATAAAAAGTGAAAAGTAGAAAAGGATGGAGAATGAAATGAGTTAAAGATTGACACATTTTCTCTGAATGAGTGAGATGAGAAAACTATTCATATTAGTGCACTGTGAGCTTATATTAAAGCATACTGATTGAAGCCAAGAAGTCTCAATGAACATAAAGAAGTGTCTCAAGATTCAGTTCCTAAGATTGAGGGAATGGGGTGAAATATATTTTCTAAAATATTTAAAAATTATAGTATTGCAGAACTAATATGATGAATTACCCAATGAATTGAATGAATAAAAGGATTTTTAGAAGAAGGGACACAGGAGCATTCTGCTATGGTAGCTCTTACGTTGTTTGGGAAACTTCCTGAAGAAGTGACAGCTGATCTGAGAACAAGAGTAGAACAAAGCAGGAAGAAAAATCAGGATGAATATATGAGTAAGCTTGAATGAATTGATTCTTGAATTGCTACAAAACTTATAGCCACTCGGTTATTAAACACTGATACACCAGAGTATAAAAAAGAGGCAGGACTTGCATATATGCTTAAAAAATATGGAACATTGTATGCAAAAAAAGGACTGAAAGAATACAGAGGGACATTTTTATGGTATAGGGCAATGGGGGGGACTGTCTGAGATGAATTCTATTTAGAGCAGAAAAAGAAGGCAGAAGATAGATGAGAAGTATTTAATGAAGAATGATTGTTGTATGTTCAAATGGTAGTCCAATGTGGAGATAAATGGAAGAAGTTTTGAGCTCCTCACCAAAGGCGTTCAAAGTTTCATAAAGAGATTAAGGCGATGAGAGCAATTGGAAAAAATGAAGAAATTGATACAGGAAGAAATGATGCAGCTGATGAGAGAACAATGAAGGGAAGAATTAAAGGATGATTATGAGAGCTTAC
>CALDZW010000037.1 GCA_937944175.1 uncultured Candidatus Altimarinota bacterium | reverse complement strand
TTAAGAGAAGATGTCCGAAGGACAGATGGGATAATAATAAAACAAAACATGAACATAACAACAAATTGATTCTATAAAATAGCAGATCTAGATCTGGCAGATTGAAATATGGTTATCTGAGATAATGTATCAGTGACTCTTTATGATGATTGATGTGATCTCAAAAGTATTGAAGTGTGAGAAAATACTCTCGTGAAATATGTTTCATTTTTTTGTGATGAAGGAGTATATAGAAAACACTTTATTTCTTGAAAAGAAGGCTCAAAGGTAGTGGTTAAGAGCTTAATTTATTCAGAAAAAAACACAATTGATGCCAAAATTCTGTGAGAATTGGATGCCGATTCTACTTCTAATAGCATTGACGTATTGAGCTTTGCTTGAGAAGATGGAATTATCAAATTAGATGGTGTTCTGCAAATTAACTCTGCACTCAAAAAAGTTGATGGAAGACTTGATGAAGAAAATATTTTTCTTGGAGAGTCTGGAAAAATATCAGGAATTCCAACACTCCTTGTAGAAACAAATGATGTTGAGGCAAGTCATTCATGCAAAATGGAAAAAATTAGTGATGAAAAATTGTTTTATCTGAGAAGTAGGGGGATAGATAAAGAAAATGCTTTAAGAACAATGATCGAGGCAAAAATTATACATTTGTACAGTATCTTAGAACAAGAAAATGTAGATTTTTTTCAAGAGATTGTTGAGAAGATTTGTACAAAAATTAAGTAATGAGCGGTTATAATTTCTTCCTTTTTCAAAGGAAGTACGCTGAAAGGGGGATGGATGAGAAAATCAGCCCATAATATTTAAAAGAAATGATGTATGACTTAAATGAGTCAAATGTCATTTCTTTTTGCGTTAATAACTCATGGTTTTTTTTTGAAATAAGTAAGAGTTATACTATTATAGAGGTATATATTTTTCTCTCTATTTTGCCAAAAATTATGTACCAAACACTTCAAAGATTTCTTTCAATTGTATTGATAGCAGTATTGCTATTTTGAATTACATTTAGAATTCCATATGATTGACTCTATTCACAAACTGAGGCATGAACAACACAGGTATATTCTCTGGTGTCTATTCTAGTTGAAGAGAGTATCTATCCTCAAGTAAAAAGCAAAGTGGAACGTTATGCTGATGATATTCAAAAACACCTTGAGAATACGAGGGTAGTAGTAATGCCTACTCCTCAAAGTGCGTCAGTTTTTGATATTGCTTCACTTAATGAAAATTTATATTACAGTGGGTATAAATGAGTGAATAAAAAAGCTACGTTTAATTCAAAATTAGTATGAACAGTACTTATTTGAAGTCTTCCTGTACCTGTAGTTCATGATAGTGGTCAAAGTTCTAAAACGCTTTTTCCATACATTGATTTTGAGGATAAAAAATATGTATATGACCACGCAACTAAAAAATATCAGGTGAACAATAATTCTAGAGAAGAATTCTCTCCAGAAATATGGCACTGAGTAGTAGCTCCTAACTTTTGAGATAGGGCAAAAAATATTCAAGCTATTAGAAATTACTTTGATAAAAATCATGATTACTATAGTTGAACATGAAATTTTCAAGCATCTGAGTGAATCCTTAATGGAAATAATGTAAGTGGAATTCCGGAGGACTACACTCCGCAAGTCTTTTATTATGATCAATTTAGAGAACAAGAGGCACTTAGTTTTGAGAAATATCATTGATACCTAGCCTATCTTGAAAATAAGGAAGACCTTATATATTCAAGGTACTCAAGAGAATTATCAGAAAAAATTAAGAATAAAGTTCTTGGGAATGAACAAGAACAAATTAGAGAATTGATTCAATGACTTGAGCTAGATGTTGATGTGTCTTCTTTTTGATCTGGACCAGATGTTTCAAAAGCATCAGATATATCTACACGTTTTATTACCAAAAACGTAGTCAAAAAATACTTAGAAGTAATTAATACTTCTAAAATCTGAGAATTCAGAAAGGATGTTCATAATGCATGAAGGTATAATGGTGATTGAAAAGAGGTGCATGTTGATATGGTTCCATATCTTATCTCAGTACTTGATGTGGTGTGAGATGAGGTAATTAAATGAGTCAACAATGATTTAGAAAAAGAAATTGATAGTATTGTTGAATGATGACTTGCTCGTGATATGGCAATTCCAATTGCTAGTAATACTTCCTGATGAAACACTTGATACTGAAGTTGAGATTGTTCAGTATGACCAGCTGTAAATATAATGTATTGAAAATTAGCATCTGATATTACTAACACCTATGATTGTACCATTTATAGATGAAGCACTACAAATGGTTGAACATTAGTTGAGGCAAATAGATGACTAAACATTGATCATGTAGGTTCAGATCTAAATTTGTGTGCTCAATGAAATGTAAGAGACAGGGCTCAGTGATGAACTCAAGGATATTGGTGAGGTAATAGCCCTATAAATCTTGATCAAAGTTCAATGGCAAATGCTGACATTAAACTAAGTAATGTTGCAAATGGAGCTCCTAGGAGTTTGCACTCTGCTATCAGGCCGCTTTTTGATATGAAGTGAGCCAGGGAGGTAAGTGATGCAAACCTTACACCTTCACCACTGAATTGTTATAATGCTAATTATTTTCCAACAACTAAATCTAGGTGGGTAACTGTAAGTAGAGGGCAAGATGATTCAGACACAATATGTGAATTATATTTTAGACTTCCATACAAAGATTGAATTGATCCAAATACAAGAAAAAGTGGAAGGTGGACTTGTAATACACACAATACATTCACTCGATCAACTCAGAGTTTTTGAGATACATACAAAAATTTAAGAGGACCAGATTGTAGCACACATAGTATTTCATTGAATGGAAGGGTTGTTAAAAGTCTTACATGAGGGGCTCCAAGAACTAGGCAAGTTTCAGAAGGGGGTGGAGAGTCAAGCACAGAAACTATTTGTTGGCCAAGGAATGTAAACTATTCATATACTCAGATACCTTCAATAATGAAGCATGTATCTCCAACTCCTGCAGATATTAAGGCTCAAGTTTGAGCAATGATTACTCAAAGTTTACCAATTGACAAAGATAGATATGTAGATTTTATAGCAGCTTCATGAGAATATGCTAAAATTGATTATCCGTACTTGTTTAGATTAAAAAAAGATCTCTCAACATTTGATACTCTCGATGATAAGCTCTGAGCTATAAAAAAGGAAGTAGATAAATTTCTTGATACAAAATCAGATGAGATTAATACAGTAATCACTTCTAATAGAGTTACTAATCTTTCATGAGAAGATAAAGAAGTAGCTGATTTTTTTGCAACAGGGAATTATCCTACTGCTAATGTTGATTTGAAAAAAATACTTCAATCAAAAGCTCAATCAGCATTTACTATTTCATGAGAGAGTAAGAAAATCAATTATTATGATACGTTAGTATTTTGAGTTTTTTGGAACAATCTTGATAGTATAGCTCAAAAATATCAATTCATATTTGAAAATTATTTGTCAGATCAGTTTTGAAATGATTCAGAGTATAGTCTTCCTAAGAATAAAAAATCATATGAAATTGCATACTTATGAGCTCCATGAGATGCTCAAAACATGTATATTAAAGTTGATCCAGATAATAAAGGGAAACATCCATACCCTCAAATAGTTTCAGATAATTCTTTGATTAATTCTCATGTTTTTAGTTCTCAAGTGTCAGCAGATACAGATAATAAGACGTGAGTATTTAAGTGTAGTCCTCCTGAGTGAGTTCCTTTGTGGGAATGGTTACCAGCAATCATGTGCCGGTTAAAAGATATCCTCCCACCAAAGATTAATATTAATGCAAATAAGTGTTGAGGGCTTGATGCATGATGATGACATACAAATTTTTATGATTTCGGACAAAATGCAGAAGTCTGTTCAAAAGATACAAACAATAATTGAGCTAATGATTGTCTTGAAGAGGATGTCAGATGAGCATCTTTACAATTACGCTCAGATGTAAAAAGAAGTTATTATAATAAAACTGTTACTCTTGATTCAGAACTTTTGAATTCAAGTGGTGCCACTCTAACTAATGTTCATCATATAAGTACTCAATATGAATTACTAAAAGTTGAGGCTCCAAAAGATGTGAAAAAAGATTTCAATGAAGTGAATTCAAAAGTAGTGTTTGATAAAAATACTCTTAATGAAGAATCATATAATGAGGCACGTAAATATATTTCATTTTCAGAATCATTTGTTCCTGTAAATAATTGAAAGTCAAAGTATCATTTTACTTCAAAATGAAATGATGCTAATGTGTATTTTAGATCAAATTTTGTATTGAATGATTGAAAATGAAACGTATTACAACGTTTAGAATCAAATATTGTTAAAGTTGAGATACGAGGAGACATGTTGTTTGGAACATTTATTGAATTATCAGCTGAACAAAAAACTTCAAATATTTTACGTGCTAGTAATGTTGCAAATGTCTATCTACTAGATGGAAATCAATCTTCAATTGATACGTATGCTACTGTGATTAATAATAGCTCTCTTGCTCCAGTTAAAGGAGTTATTAGTCTTGATAATTATTCAGTAAATTGAAGCAAGTCTCCAATTCAATACCCAATTACTGTATCTCTTTTTAGAGATTGAAAACAAATTTTAGAGCCACTTATATATAGAGAAATAGATCTTTCAACATATAGATGAGTGTTTGCACTCTCGAGATCAGGAAGGTATGAAGTGAAGATTCAAGATGCTCTTGGGAATAATTATACTCAAGATATTCAAGTAGCCCCAGCAGAGGTGGCTGATATGGACATTCAATTATGATCCAATATCATTCAAACAAATGGAACTATTACATCTAATGCTGTTATTCTTAAAGATGCATATGGAAACATTGTCACTGGAGAAGCTCATGAAATACTGGTGAAAACACCTTCTGAAGGGATACAAATTGTCTCGGATGAATCTGAGAACTTGAGTCAAAGAAGTTATTCTACTTTTGATTGATATACAGCTTTTAGACTGATTCCAACTGTGAGTGAAGGAACGAATACAATCACCATTGAAGTATTCAAAGACTCAGAGAGACGTATTTCCAAAAATGTTCAGATAAGGACTGTTGATGCTATCTCAATGAGAATAGCTAAAAGTGAATCAAATTTTAGTGTTGGGAACAAAGACTACACATTAAATCTTGAATATATTGATAAACAGTGAAAATTATTATCTAATTTTCATTCTCAAGCTTATCTTCATGTTAATTCATTATATGGATCATTTGATTCAGAAGTAGTTAAAATTGTTAATTGAAAAGCTAGTGTTCCATTTAGTTCACGTACACTAGCTTGAAAAGAGGTTCCTATTAGAATTCACACTCAATGAGTGTTTGCTCCTACACAATATAGCGTTGCTATATTACCATGAAGGCCTGTAAAAATTGATGCTGTAGCATCCAAAAAACAATTACAAGCACGTATCTGAGAGCAATCAACCTTATCTTTAGAACTAAAAGACAGGTATAATAATATTGTTTTTACGGACTCTACTACAGAAATTTGAGTAAGCTTTAATGCTGAATCATCAAAGATAATGAAGAGTGCAGAAAATAAGAAAAAAGTAAGCTGATGAATAGCTAATTTCACTCTCAATGCAACAGCAACTCCAGGGAAGGCCTATGCGTTAATTACATCAGATCCAGATCTATGAGTAAATTCATATGTAGTAGGAGCATGAGATTCAGCTGTTGCTGTTAATGGAGTTGGGAAGAATGTGGTGGAGTTTGATACCTATTATTTTTGGAACAAAGATTCACTCACTGATAAAAAATATAATGGACTCTACTCAGTATTATTTTGAGCTGAATATGGTGATTATACACAAGAGAACTATCTTGCTTGATCATTGCTGTATGATAAAAATAATAGAAGCTTGTGAGTAACATCACTTCTTAATAATCCACAAAAATTTCAAGATGTACTAGCGATATCTTCTCAATGAGGAATTTTAGATACCACTCATGGATCTGACCTTTCTCAAGATATTTCTCTTGATGTATGAACTGATGGTAAAAAAAATCTTGCAATTACTCTTTTTAATGAATCACTTAATACTCATATTTGAACACTCTATTATAATATAGGATGATCTATGAACATGAGAAGTTGTATAGGTGATACAGATGATTTTTCTGATTGTGGCGTAAATAATGAATTATCATCAGTACTGATGAAGAGTCTGTCAGATGAATATAGTGTTTCATCTATTGGATGAGGTGTGGATTTTATAAATGCTTATTGAGAAAAGCTTATTAGTATTTCTAATGAAGGAGATTTTGAAACATTTAGTTCTCTTGAACTAGACGTTAGTGAGGGTACTCATGAATGAATGCTCACACTCGATATTATTTCAGCAAAAGAGACAGTGTGAAAAATTGGAATTGAGCTGAAATGAAGCCAATTTTTAATAAGCAGAAATGATGTAAATACACAAACTAAATTACAAAATACTATAAATAGTCGTATCTTATCACTATCAAGCTATCTATATTGAGTAAGAGAGGTTTATTCTGAATGAGGGACTTGATATGCTCTGTATTATAAAGATCCATTCTGAGATGAAAAAGCTCTTGACACTTTCTCTCAAGAAGACTTTTATTGATGAGAAAACTTTCAAAATCAACAATGAATTGGTTGGAATGATGGAAGTACATTTCTCCTCTCATTTGCTGCATGAAATATTGCTGGTGAAGCGCTGAAAGAGTCAATGAGTTTTGGAATGGTCCATCACTGAGATCCTGTTATTCAACTCAAAAAAATTACTAAAAAACTAAAAGGAACTACCTGAGAAAAAAGCTTTGATCCAACTATTGGAAAGCTCCTGACCAATCGTGAGGGAATTATTGATTATGAGGTGTTTGATTATGATAATGATCAAAAAGATGATATACTCCTTATTCAGGATACAGGGTACTTTTCTTTACTTGAGAACAAAGCACACTCAGAGCCATTTCTTGATAAAGGGAATGTAGCATATGTTGCAGATATGTGATCAAGTGAATTGGTTGAAGTAGGTGATTTTTCATGAGATTGACATGATGATATTTTCTTTGTGAATGATTCATGAGAACCGTTCTTGCTCAATAATGTTGAGAAAGATTTTTCAAGAATTGCTCTCGATGCAAGTTTTACTCTCGATTGAAAAATCATTCAAGTACAAAGCTATGATATGGATAATGATACTCTTAGTGATCTCGTAACTCTTGATGATAAATGAGATGTTCATATTTTCTATTGATGAGGAGATTCGAGACTTCCTCTATTTACTAAGAAATTTATTGGAGATTGATATTGACTCACGCTTGATAATACAATTCTCACTACTTGAGCATTTGTCCGCTTTGATTGAATTCCAGAATCAAATGAACAAGAAGTATATGACAGGTATTTGGAAGATGCGGAAAGGTATCAAAGTTTGAGAGCTCTTAATAGTGTAAAAGCAAGAAATGCAGTAAATTCTGTGTCTATTCCAAGATTAACAGATGCTAATCAAAACACTGACAATGCTTATACCAGTATAGATGAATCACAATTTGATAGTGCTGATCCTTGAATCAATGAATCACTTATTGATAAACTTATTTATGAAAAAATTTATTATAGCGGCTTGCAGATAGCGCCTGATGCAAGTATTTCTACCGCTGAACTTATAAGTAAATTTCCATTACCAAACACAAATAATTCAGAATTTAGTGATCTAAGTGATGGTCTTGAAAAAACAAGAACTGAAGTAGCAGATTTTTTGAATACCTATAGTGGAAGTGTGAATGTTTCAATTCCACAAGAAATTGAAGCTTCAAATTTTGTAAAAAGCGAGTATGCGAAATATATGTGAGTAGAAATAGAAAAAAAATATACTGATGATAATTGATGAAATATTCAAACAGGAGATTCTATTACTGTAGAAGTGAAGATGAAAAATATTTCAACTCAGGCTCTGAATAATGTGGTGTTTGTTGATACTCTTGAAAAGTACTTTGTGAAGAGTGATGAAGGAATTACTCTCACAAAATGACTTCAAAGATCTGCCCCAACTGGTTATGATATTTTAGTTGATCAAATTAATCTAGCTTCTTGAGAAGAACTCATTTTCAAATATTCTATGAATGTACGTCCGATTCGTTTTGGGTATTTACAAGTAGGGCTTTTTGAAGAATGAGAGGCATGAGATGATGTGTATGGTGATATTTTGATTAAACCAAATCAAAAGAACTGTTCTGAAAGTGTTGATATGTATCGTAGTCTTGCAACTTTGAGAACATATTCAAAAGATGTACATACTCCATCTTGTAACCCAGCAAAATCAAAGCTCCCAGATGTATTAGAAAAAAATAGAATTGATACAAATAACAATGGTGTGCCTGATTATATTGATACTATTAGCTCAAGTGTTGAAAGTCAGCAAGCATATGCTCAGTCGGAACTGAGCAAGAGCTTAATAGATACAGATAATGATGGTCATCCTGACTCAGAAGATGATGCACCAGGTTTTAATAATGAAGTATCTGATGGAAATTTCTTATGAATACTTGATCAGGTAAATGAAAAAATTGATGATATGTCAGAAGGGGTTGATACACTTATGGAATGATTTTGATGTGGATTTTGATGAGGTTCATGTATAACAACTCCGCTTAACTGGGCACCACTGGCTGCGGGTTGAGATCCAACGTTCATGTGAACTCCAATTGGTGATTGATTAAAAGTAAATGAATGAGTTCCAATATTTTCTGCGTTTACGGGGTTAAATATTTATGGTTGGTGATGTTTTCAAGTTCCAACTTTTTGGCCAATGACCAGTAATAGATTTGCTGGATGGTGTAATGGTGACAGACAAGCTGGCTGAAAACTCTGAGTCACTTCACCTACTAACTTTGTCAGACTCTTTGCTTCTCCAACTCTTACAGGGTGATTTGGTATGGCTGCTTGTTATGGTTGACCTGCAATTGCAACATGAAATGCTATTCCTCAATGAATAAGCCCAGTTATACCTGGATGAAATTGTATAGTAGCTGCGAAACCATTATTTGGATGTAGTAATGATTGAAGTGAAGGGGATCCAGAATCACTTGGACAACCAGACATGTATGGAAATTTTGGGGTAATAAATGCAAATTGTGGTCAATGAATCACAACTCCTCAGTCTCCAGAACTTCCTAGTGATTTTGTAAAACAATATGCTGATTTTAAAAAATCAGGAACAAAAGATGCTTCACTTGCTTCAAACTATAAATCTGCTCTCAAAAATATTTCAAATGATACAGTATCATCATCAAAAAAATCAATTTTTGGATGAATGTGATGATCAGTAGAAGACGTATCTATCAGTCTTGATTTATCAAGAAATAGTGAATGAAACTTTGATGATGTAGTTCAGGTAAAAAAACAAAGGACTTCATCATTTCCTTGATTTATAATGGAATGGGTGACACAGCAATGAGAAGAATTTATCTCAAAATTGACTGATCTACCAACATTATTTGTAGTACTCCCTGACATGAGTTCTCTCTTTGAAACAGATTGGCAGGATTATATAGAAAAGGGACAAAAAGAAATCCAAGAAAAAGCTAAAAAAGAAGAGTCTACACTGGTTAATAATTCAAATGTTCGTCTTGAATCAATTAGAAAACGTAAAGTAAGTGCTGGTTGTGGGACTTCATGAGACAATTCAAGAGAGTGTCTTGCTCTTGATATTGAAGAAGGACAAATTAAAAATAAAAAGAGAGATTATGAAAAATCAAAAAGTCTTAATCAAGTAACATGATTAAAAACAGCATATGAATTTCTTGGAAGTATTCCGTTAATTGATGTTGAGGCTCAAAAAGTGACTATTAATTATCCAGCTGTTGATGATGTTTCTCTTAATAGATGGAAGATAGACGCACAAAGTAGTCTTGATCAATGGAAAGAAGAAAGAAACAATTTTGTATCTTCTCTTTCTCAAATTAAGAATCAGGATTGTAGTGTGAAAACAGGACAAGCTCAAATTGAGTGTAATAATTTTAATGCAGATTTTACTAAGAAGATCTGAGCGAAAAAACAGGATCTGTTAAAATTTGTCGATTGACTACAAAAAAATATTCAAACGGTAGAGGAATATAAGGAGCTTCCTAAAAAAATCTCAAAACTGTTAAATAAAAAACAAGAGTGGACTGAGCAACTCATGTGTAGTGTTGATGCATTATCTTCATTTACAGGTTCATGGATTACAGAGAATGGGAAGAGATTCAAGGCATGGGTTGAAGTATACATGTTGATTAAAGCAATACTCAAATCATGGCAGCTCATGATAGATATTTTTACTGGGTATGATGCAGAATGTCATGAGTGTAAGAATGAAAGAAATGACTTATTACAGTATCAATTCAAACTGGTATCAATGATACTTCCAAAGCTCCCAGTTATCAAATTTCCAAAATGGCCAGATATTATTTTAGATCTTCATAATATACGTCTGTCTATTGTGGTGCAGATTCCAGATTTTGTAATAGAACAGCGCCCAGTGACACTTCCATCACTTCCAGAACTTCGTTTGCCAATTATTTCTTGAAACATTAATGCAAGTACTAATCTAGATCTTGATTTTGATCTTCCAGATATGCCAGTCCTTCCAAGTGTAGAGATTCCAGAATTGCCTGATCTCCCATGACTCCCAAGTATTGAATTACCAAACCTTCCACCTCCACCAACCCTTCCTAAAATATTTTCTGGATTTAAGGCTATGGTGAATATAGCAAAGCTTGTTACAAAAGCTATGTGTATTATGAAGAGTTCACCTTTTGTGCCAGAATGGAGATCAGGAGATCAAATTGCTTTTATGACAGAGAGAAATGGGTATCTTCCTACAGACTTTATTGATATGTCACTTCCAAGTGTTAGTTTTCCAGTATTTGATGCTATCAAAGTAACAACAAAAGTGAATTTTGAAATGCAAACAGACTTTATGGTTGAAATGGCACGTCAAATTGTAGAACCAGTGAATAATATATGAAATAATATATCAGGAGCGTTTTCTAATGCTTGACTGGATAGTCTTGACTTTTCATCTGCTTCACAAAATTTTGATGTCAATATTGATGCAACAATAAATAATGACTGAGTAGATATTGAAGCTTCTACATGGAGTACACTTATTGTCCAATCAGCTACAAAGCTTCACAGATACCTTTCAAATAATTCAAATGAAAGAGTGAGCTCAAGAGAATTTATTACTCTTGTTCAAGAAGGACTTTCTCATATTGATATTACTTCAAAGACAGAAACTGAGTGACTACAAACTCTTTGGAATAATGTTGAAAAATACAATTTTGCAGCAGAAGATAAAAAAATTGCTGAACTGAAAGAAGCAAGTAAAAGAAAATTTGATGTCTTCTCTCGTATATTAGAAAATGAACAACAAAAAACAAAAAAATTAATCAAGTCATTAGAAGTATCACCAGAAAAGAAACTCTTCACAGCTATTAGTGATACTGCTTGAAGATGATCTGATGATTTTGTTTGATATCAGAAATCTCTTGATCATGAAAATCTTGCTTTTATGAAATCAGCACGTGATCTTGTTACAGGAAAACAGGATAGTGAAGTATCAGAAATAAAGAAACAATGAGATGATTTGAATAAAAGATTACACTGAGGACTCTCAGCATATAGCGCTGCACATAATTGATTATTAGCAGCAACTTGATTGCCACTATGATGAACTCAAAATTCATGCCAACAGTCTCATAGTTCTCCATATCACTATAATTATAAATGATTGTATGTGGTAGAATCAGGCAAGAGTTATAGACTGTTTGATTATCTTGATGAGCTGACTTGAGAAGAATCTTATAGCCCAATTGATGTAGATGGAGACTCAGATACTGATTTGCTCTATATGGTATGAAATCAAGTATATCTAAAAGAGAATTTACAAAAAGTAGATAATACAGATCATACCAGTCTTCCAATACTAACTGTATCAAAAAACGATAATAGCTATTTCAATGGAGATAATTTCTTAGAAGCTATTAATTGATTTAGAGAGATTAACACCGACTCAAGAGTTGTTAACCTTGCATTCAATGCTCCTACAAATACAAATACTCATAATTTCTCAATCAAGAATTATACTATTATTGATAAGGCTACTTGAGAATGAAGGACTGATTACTCACCAAAAAATATATTTGCTTCTATTACTGATGCATTTGATTCAATAGAAGATATTATTATTGATAGTAGGAATGAAGTATTTACAAAAAGAAACCATCTTGTCTCTATCGAATATGTTTGAACAGCTCCTTGAGTGACACTTTCAACAAACAAGATGAAAAATATTAAAGAAGATATAGCAGCTAACACGAGCGTAAATATCTCACCAGGGACACAACTGTATACATCAAATAATGATACAAAAATTAAATATTATCTTGGTAATGATGAAATCAACCAATTTGAAATGATTTTAGATGCTTTCTCATCATATCAATTTGTAGAGAGCGTTAAGATAACTTGAATAACGGGAAATGCTTATGTTGTACTAGACGAGAAAATTGAACTCACATGAGCTGAAGAAATATCTAATTACACATGACTTCCTCTCTTTGAATGAACAACTTTGAAAATAATATGAGATTTTAGACCACGTTTTAATGAAAGCTCTCATATAGATCTGGTGTATTATGATGGTTCTAAGAAGCTATTAAACTTATCAGATATTCATGAATACAGAATATATGATCTGGGAACTCAAAGTGATGATTACCTTGTAAGATATGACGTTCCAAATGATTATTATTATTCAACTATAACTCCTTTTAGGAATAATTATATTACAACTCCTTCAGCTCAGATTCTTTCTTCTCCACAAAGAGAAGCAGATACATTTGCACCCGAATTACAATTTACTTGAAAAATACGTGTTCCTGTATATCAGAAAAAAGTGATTGATCTCAGTAATTCAATTTATGATAATACATGACTGAGTTGAATAGAATCAGTTACGGTGGATACTGACTTGGATGTAGATAGTGATTCAGATGGGAATCCTAAAAATGATAATGACACTGACAAACTCACTATTATAAAAACTGTTTCAAAAGTAAGCATAGAATTTTGAGAATTTGAAGAGCTATTTGAAAAGGATATAGCCATTAGATTAGAAGATGAGAACAATAATGTTTCTATAAAAGAAGTTCCTCTTGAGGTGTATGCTCCAATTCCATACATTAGAACAGCAACTGATGACAGTGTCCAATGAGTATTGTCAGAAAAGCTTACATGAGAACCAATTAACCTCTATAGAATGAGGGGAGGAGTATTGAAGCGTCTTGAAGATGAAAATGGAGAGATTAAAGTGTATACATCAAAAGATTGAGTGTATAACTTCTGATCAGCTACAAATGCTACTGGTTTAGAGATCACTTCAAATGGTGTGATTGTTGCTACAGTAAATGAATTTACATGAAAGATTGATCTAAAAAATGGATGATCTCAAATTGTAGTTTCATCTTGAGAAGGAGGATATCCAAAAACAGCAATTCAGAATCTTTCTTGATGAGAACTCTATTCTCAACAGATTAAGCTTATAGATAGTGTCTCAATTAAACAAGTCGAAAACTTTTCAGAAGTAGAGGAAAAATGAATATACATGAAATTTGAAGCAAAAGATCTCTATGATTATTATATGATTCCAACAGCATCACAATATAATCCATGAGTAGTCGTTATCTATGCTCAATGAGATGCTTTAAAAAAACCAGTATTTACTATCTATCCTGATGGAAGATTGACTCCATCAAATGAGTTGTTTAGTCTTGATTATTTCAATGAAGGAGAAATGTTTGGCTATAAACTCATTTCAAGAACATGATGAAAAGTTATTGCAGAACTTGTATATTCATTAGAAGCGAGTTATTTGATGAGGTAGAGATGCTATCATATTCTTGTAGGGTGTGAATGCATTCACACCCTACAAGAATATGATAGCATCTCTACCTCATCAAATAACTCGCTTCTAATGAATATACAAGTTCTGCAATAACTTTTCATCATGTTCTTGAAATGAGTTTATAGCCAAACATTTCTCCTTCATTGAAATAATCAAGACTAAACAACTCATTTGATGGAGTCAATCTTCCATCAGGATAGATAGTAAATACTGGTTTTTTTAAAGCATCTCATTGAGCATAGATAACGACTACTCATGGATTATATTGTGATGCTGTTGGAATCATATAATAATCATAGAGATCTTTTGCTTCAAATTTCATGTATATTCATTTTTCCTCTACTTCTGAAAAGTTTTCGACTTGTTTAATTGAGACACTATCTATAAGCTTAATCTGTTGAGAATAGAGTTCTCATCAAGAAAGATTCTGAATTGCTGTTTTTGGATATCCTCCTTCTCAAGATGAAACTACAATTTGAGATCATCCATTTTTTAGATCAATCTTTCATGTAAATTCATTTACTGTAGCAACAATCACACCATTTGAAGTGATCTCTAAACCAGTAGCATTTGTAGCTGATCAGAAGTTATACACTCAATCTTTTGATGTATACACTTTAATCTCTCCATTTTCATCTTCAAGACGCTTCAATACTCCTCCCCTCATTCTATAGAGGTTAATTGGTTCTCATGTAAGCTTTTCTGACAATACTCATTGGACACTGTCATCAGTTGCTGTTCTAATGTATGGAATTGGAGCATACACCTCAAGAGGAACTTCTTTTATAGAAACATTATTGTTCTCATCTTCTAATCTAATGGCTATATCCTTTTCAAATAGCTCTTCAAATTCTCAAAATTCTATGCTTACTTTTGAAACAGTTTTTATAATAGTGAGTTTGTCAGTGTCATTATCATTTTTAGGATTCCCATCTGAATCACTATCTACATCCAAGTCAGTATCCACCGTAACTGATTCTATTCAACTCAGTCATGTATTATCATAAATTGAATTACTGAGATCAATCACTTTTTTCTGATATACAGGAACACGTATTTTTCAAGTAAATTGTAATTCGGGTGCAAATGTATCTGCTTCTCTTTGTGGAGAAGAAAGAATCTGAGCTGAAGGAGTTGTAATATAATTATTCCTAAAAGGAGTTATAGTTGAATAATAATAATCATTTGGAACGTCATATCTTACAAGGTAATCATCACTTTGAGTTCCCAGATCATATATTCTGTATTCATGAATATCTGATAAGTTTAATAGCTTCTTAGAACCATCATAATACACCAGATCTATATGAGAGCTTTCATTAAAACGTGGTCTAAAATCTCATATTATTTTCAAAGTTGTTCATTCAAAGAGAGGAAGTCATGTGTAATTAGATATTTCTTCAGCTCATGTGAGTTCAATTTTCTCGTCTAGTACAACATAAGCATTTCCCGTTATTCAAGTTATCTTAACGCTCTCTACAAATTGATATGATGAGAAAGCATCTAAAATCATTTCAAATTGGTTGATTTCATCATTACCAAGATAATATTTAATTTTTGTATCATTATTTGATGTATACAGTTGTGTCCCTGGTGAGATATTTACGCTCGTGTTAGCTGCTATATCTTCTTTAATATTTTTCATCTTGTTTGTTGAAAGTGTCACTCAAGGAGCTGTTCAAACATATTCGATAGAGACAAGATGGTTTCTTTTTGTAAATACTTCATTCCTACTATCAATAATAATATCTTCTATTGAATCAAATGCATCAGTAATAGAAGCAAATATATTTTTTGGTGAGTAATCAGTCCTTCATTCTCAAGTAGCCTTATCAATAATAGTATAATTCTTGATTGAGAAATTATGAGTATTTGTATTTGTAGGAGCATTGAATGCAAGGTTAACAACTCTTGAGTCGGTGTTAATCTCTCTAAATCAATTAATAGCTTCTAAGAAATTATCTCCATTGAAATAGCTATTATCGTTTTTTGATACAGTTAGTATTGGAAGACTGGTATGATCTGTATTATCTACTTTTTGTAAATTCTCTTTTAGATATACTTGATTTCATACCATATAGAGCAAATCAGTATCTGAGTCTCCATCTACATCAATTGGGCTATAAGATTCTTCTCAAGTCAGCTCATCAAGATAATCAAACAGTCTATAACTCTTGCCTGATTCTACCACATACAATCATTTATAATTATAGTGATATGGAGAACTATGAGACTGTTGGCATGAATTTTGAGTTCATCATAGTGGCAATCAAGTTGCTGCTAATAATCAATTATGTGCAGCGCTATATGCTGAGAGTCCTCAGTGTAATCTTTTATTCAAATCATCTCATTGTTTCTTTATTTCTGATACTTCACTATCCTGTTTTCCTGTAACAAGATCACGTGCTGATTTCATAAAAGCAAGATTTTCATGATCAAGAGATTTCTGATATCAAACAAAATCATCAGATCATCTTCAAGCAGTATCACTAATAGCTGTGAAGAGTTTCTTTTCTGGTGATACTTCTAATGACTTGATTAATTTTTTTGTTTTTTGTTGTTCATTTTCTAATATACGAGAGAAGACATCAAATTTTCTTTTACTTGCTTCTTTCAGTTCAGCAATTTTTTTATCTTCTGCTGCAAAATTGTATTTTTCAACATTATTCCAAAGAGTTTGTAGTCACTCAGTTTCTGTCTTTGAAGTAATATCAATATGAGAAAGTCCTTCTTGAACAAGAGTAATAAATTCTCTTGAGCTCACTCTTTCATTTGAATTATTTGAAAGGTATCTGTGAAGCTTTGTAGCTGATTGGACAATAAGTGTACTCCATGTAGAAGCTTCAATATCTACTCAGTCATTATTTATTGTTGCATCAATATTGACATCAAAATTTTGTGAAGCAGATGAAAAGTCAAGACTATCCAGTCAAGCATTAGAAAACGCTCCTGATATATTATTTCATATATTATTCACTGGTTCTACAATTTGACGTGCCATTTCAACCATAAAGTCTGTTTGCATTTCAAAATTCACTTTTGTTGTTACTTTGATAGCATCAAATACTGGAAAACTAACACTTGGAAGTGACATATCAATAAAGTCTGTAGGAAGATACCCATTTCTCTCTGTCATAAAAGCAATTTGATCTCCTGATCTCCATTCTGGCACAAAAGGTGAACTCTTCATAATACACATAGCTTTTGTAACAAGCTTTGCTATATTCACCATAGCCTTAAATCCAGAAAATATTTTAGGAAGGGTTGGTGGAGGTGGAAGGTTTGGTAATTCAATACTTGGGAGTCATGGGAGATCAGGCAATTCTGGAATCTCTACACTTGGAAGGACTGGCATATCTGGAAGATCAAAATCAAGATCTAGATTAGTACTTGCATTAATGTTTCAAGAAATAATTGGCAAACGAAGTTCTGGAAGTGATGGAAGTGTCACTGGGCGCTGTTCTATTACAAAATCTGGAATCTGCACCACAATAGACAGACGTATATTATGAAGATCTAAAATAATATCTGGCCATTTTGGAAATTTGATAACTGGGAGCTTTGGAAGTATCATTGATACCAGTTTGAATTGATACTGTAATAAGTCATTTCTTTCATTCTTACACTCATGACATTCTGCATCATACCCAGTAAAAATATCTATCATGAGCTGCCATGATTTGAGTATTGCTTTAATCAACATGTATACTTCAACCCATGCCTTGAATCTCTTCCCATTCTCTGTAATCCATGAACCTGTAAATGAAGATAATGCATCAACACTACACATGAGTTGCTCAGTCCACTCTTGTTTTTTATTTAACAGTTTTGAGATTTTTTTAGGAAGCTCCTTATATTCCTCTACCGTTTGAATATTTTTTTGTAGTCAATCGACAAATTTTAACAGATCCTGTTTTTTCGCTCAGATCTTCTTAGTAAAATCTGCATTAAAATTATTACACTCAATTTGAGCTTGTCCTGTTTTCACACTACAATCCTGATTCTTAATTTGAGAAAGAGAAGATACAAAATTGTTTCTTTCTTCTTTCCATTGATCAAGACTACTTTGTGCGTCTATCTTCCATCTATTAAGAGAAACATCATCAACAGCTGGATAATTAATAGTCACTTTTTGAGCCTCAACATCAATTAACGGAATACTTCCAAGAAATTCATATGCTGTTTTTAATCATGTTACTTGATTAAGACTTTTTGATTTTTCATAATCTCTCTTTTTATTTTTAATTTGTCCTTCTTCAATATCAAGAGCAAGACACTCTCTTGAATTGTCTCATGAAGTCCCACAACCAGCACTTACTTTACGTTTTCTAATTGATTCAAGACGAACATTTGAATTATTAACCAGTGTAGACTCTTCTTTTTTAGCTTTTTCTTGGATTTCTTTTTGTCCCTTTTCTATATAATCCTGCCAATCTGTTTCAAAGAGAGAACTCATGTCAGGGAGTACTACAAATAATGTTGGTAGATCAGTCAATTTTGAGATAAATTCTTCTCATTGCTGTGTCACCCATTCCATTATAAATCAAGGAAATGATGAAGTCCTTTGTTTTTTTACCTGAACTACATCATCAAAGTTTCATTCACTATTTCTTGATAAATCAAGACTGATAGATACGTCTTCTACTGATCATCACATTCATCCAAAAATTGATTTTTTTGATGATGATACTGTATCATTTGAAATATTTTTGAGAGCAGATTTATAGTTTGAAGCAAGTGAAGCATCTTTTGTTCCTGATTTTTTAAAATCAGCATATTGTTTTACAAAATCACTAGGAAGTTCTGGAGACTGAGGAGTTGTGATTCATTGACCACAATTTGCATTTATTACCCCAAAATTTCCATACATGTCTGGTTGTCCAAGTGATTCTGGATCCCCTTCACTTCAATCATTACTACATCCAAATAATGGTTTCGCAGCTACTATACAATTTCATCCAGGTATAACTGGGCTTATTCATTGAGGAATAGCATTTCATGTTGCAATTGCAGGTCAACCATAACAAGCAGCCATACCAAATCACCCTGTAAGAGTTGGAGAAGCAAAGAGTCTGACAAAGTTAGTAGGTGAAGTGACTCAGAGTTTTCAGCCAGCTTGTCTGTCACCATTACACCATCCAGCAAATCTATTACTGGTCATTGGCCAAAAAGTTGGAACTTGAAAACATCACCAACCATAAATATTTAACCCCGTAAACGCAGAAAATATTGGAACTCATTCATTTACTTTTAATCAATCACCAATTGGAGTTCACATGAACGTTGGATCTCAACCCGCAGCCAGTGGTGCCCAGTTAAGCGGAGTTGTTATACATGAACCTCATCAAAATCCACATCAAAATCATTCCATAAGTGTATCAACCCCTTCTGACATATCATCAATTTTTTCATTTACCTGATCAAGTATTCATAAGAAATTTCCATCAGATACTTCATTATTAAAACCTGGTGCATCATCTTCTGAGTCAGGATGACCATCATTATCTGTATCTATTAAGCTCTTGCTCAGTTCCGACTGAGCATATGCTTGCTGACTTTCAACACTTGAGCTAATAGTATCAATATAATCAGGCACACCATTGTTATTTGTATCAATTCTATTTTTTTCTAATACATCTGGGAGCTTTGATTTTGCTGGGTTACAAGATGGAGTATGTACATCTTTTGAATATGTTCTCAAAGTTGCAAGACTACGATACATATCAACACTTTCAGAACAGTTCTTTTGATTTGGTTTAATCAAAATATCACCATACACATCATCTCATGCCTCTCATTCTTCAAAAAGCCCTACTTGTAAATACCCAAAACGAATCGGACGTACATTCATAGAATATTTGAAAATGAGTTCTTCTCAAGAAGCTAGATTAATTTGATCAACTAAAATATCATAACCAGTTGGGGCAGATCTTTGAAGTCATTTTGTGAGAGTAATTCCTTCATCACTCTTCACAAAGTACTTTTCAAGAGTATCAACAAACACCACATTATTCAGAGCCTGAGTTGAAATATTTTTCATCTTCACTTCTACAGTAATAGAATCTCCTGTTTGAATATTTCATCAATTATCATCAGTATATTTTTTTTCTATTTCTACTCACATATATTTCGCATACTCGCTTTTTACAAAATTTGAAGCTTCAATTTCTTGTGGAATTGAAACATTCACACTTCCACTATAGGTATTCAAAAAATCTGCTACTTCAGTTCTTGTTTTTTCAAGACCATCACTTAGATCACTAAATTCTGAATTATTTGTGTTTGGTAATGGAAATTTACTTATAAGTTCAGCGGTAGAAATACTTGCATCAGGCGCTATCTGCAAGCCGCTATAATAAATTTTTTCATAAATAAGTTTATCAATAAGTGATTCATTGATTCAAGGATCAGCACTATCAAATTGTGATTCATCTATACTGGTATAAGCATTGTCAGTGTTTTGATTAGCATCTGTTAATCTTGGAATAGACACAGAATTTACTGCATTTCTTGCTTTTACACTATTAAGAGCTCTCAAACTTTGATACCTTTCCGCATCTTCCAAATACCTGTCATATACTTCTTGTTCATTTGATTCTGGAATTCAATCAAAGCGGACAAATGCTCAAGTAGTGAGAATTGTATTATCAAGCGTGAGTCAATATCAATCTCCAATAAATTTCTTAGTAAATAGAGGAAGTCTCGAATCTCCTCATCAATAGAAAATATGAACATCTCATTTATCATCAAGAGTTACGAGATCACTAAGAGTATCATTATCCATATCATAGCTTTGTACTTGAATGATTTTTCAATCGAGAGTAAAACTTGCATCGAGAGCAATTCTTGAAAAATCTTTCTCAACATTATTGAGCAAGAACGGTTCTCATGAATCATTCACAAAGAAAATATCATCATGTCAATCTCATGAAAAATCACCTACTTCAACCAATTCACTTGATCACATATCTGCAACATATGCTACATTCCCTTTATCAAGAAATGGCTCTGAGTGTGCTTTGTTCTCAAGTAAAGAAAAGTACCCTGTATCCTGAATAAGGAGTATATCATCTTTTTGATCATTATCATAATCAAACACCTCATAATCAATAATTCCCTCACGATTGGTCAGGAGCTTTCCAATAGTTGGATCAAAGCTTTTTTCTCAGGTAGTTCCTTTTAGTTTTTTAGTAATTTTTTTGAGTTGAATAACAGGATCTCAGTGATGGACCATTCCAAAACTCATTGACTCTTTCAGCGCTTCACCAGCAATATTTCATGCAGCAAATGAGAGGAGAAATGTACTTCCATCATTCCAACCAATTCATTGTTGATTTTGAAAGTTTTCTCATCAATAAAAGTCTTCTTGAGAGAAAGTGTCAAGAGCTTTTTCATCTCAGAATGGATCTTTATAATACAGAGCATATCAAGTCCCTCATTCAGAATAAACCTCTCTTACTCAATATAGATAGCTTGATAGTGATAAGATACGACTATTTATAGTATTTTGTAATTTAGTTTGTGTATTTACATCATTTCTGCTTATTAAAAATTGGCTTCATTTCAGCTCAATTCCAATTTTTCACACTGTCTCTTTTGCTGAAATAATATCGAGTGTGAGCATTCATTCATGAGTACCCTCACTAACGTCTAGTTCAAGAGAACTAAATGTTTCAAAATCTCCTTCATTAGAAATACTAATAAGCTTTTCTCAATAAGCATTTATAAAATCCACACCTCATCCAATAGATGAAACACTATATTCATCTGACAGACTCTTCATCAGTACTGATGATAATTCATTATTTACGCCACAATCAGAAAAATCATCTGTATCACCTATACAACTTCTCATGTTCATAGATCATCCTATATTATAATAGAGTGTTCAAATATGAGTATTAAGTGATTCATTAAAAAGAGTAATTGCAAGATTTTTTTTACCATCAGTTCATACATCAAGAGAAATATCTTGAGAAAGGTCAGATCCATGAGTGGTATCTAAAATTCCTCATTGAGAAGATATCGCTAGTACATCTTGAAATTTTTGTGGATTATTAAGAAGTGATGTTACTCACAAGCTTCTATTATTTTTATCATACAGCAATGATCAAGCAAGATAGTTCTCTTGTGTATAATCACCATATTCAGCTC
This sequence comes from uncultured Candidatus Altimarinota bacterium, assembly GCA_937944175.1. Classification (GTDB taxonomy): domain Bacteria; phylum Patescibacteriota; class Gracilibacteria; order BD1-5; family UBA6164; genus CALLPO01. Next base: position 5,835 of record CALDZW010000037.1, on the reverse strand, counting down.
AAAATAATACTGAGTAGAGTCCATTATATTTTTTATCAGTGAGTGAATCTTTGTTCCAAAAATAATAGGTATCAAACTCCACCACATTCTTCCCAACTCCATTAACAGCAACAGCTGAATCTCATGCTCCTACTACATATGAATTTACTCATAGATCTGGATCTGATGTAATTAACGCATAGGCCTTCCCTGGAGTTGCTGTTGCATTGAGAGTGAAATTAGCTATTCATCAGCTTACTTTTTTCTTATTTTCTGCACTCTTCATTATCTTTGATGATTCAGCATTAAAGCTTACTCAAATTTCTGTAGTAGAGTCCGTAAAAACAATATTATTATACCTGTCTTTTAGTTCTAAAGATAAGGTTGATTGCTCTCAGATACGTGCTTGTAATTGTTTTTTGGATGCTACAGCATCAATTTTTACAGGCCTTCATGGTAATATAGCAACGCTATATTGTGTAGGAGCAAACACTCATTGAGTGTGAATTCTAATAGGAACCTCTTTTCAAGCTAGTGTACGTGAACTAAATGGAACACTAGCTTTTCAATTAACAATTTTAACTACTTCTGAATCAAATGATCCATATAATGAATTAACATGAAGATAAGCTTGAGAATGAAAATTAGATAATAATTTTCACTGTTTATCAATATATTCAAGATTTAATGTGTAGTCTTTGTTCCCAACACTAAAATTTGATTCACTTTTAGCTATTCTCATTGAGATAGCATCAACAGTCCTTATCTGAACATTTTTGGAAATACGTCTCTCTGAGTCTTTGAATACTTCAATGGTGATTGTATTCGTTCCTTCACTCACAGTTGGAATCAGTCTAAAAGCTGTATATCAATCAAAAGTAGAATAACTTCTTTGACTCAAGTTCTCAGATTCATCCGAGACAATTTGTATCCCTTCAGAAGGTGTTTTCACCAGTATTTCATGAGCTTCTCCAGTGACAATGTTTCCATATGCATCTTTAAGAATAACAGCATTAGATGTAATAGTTCCATTTGTTTGAATGATATTGGATCATAATTGAATGTCCATATCAGCCACCTCTGCTGGGGCTACTTGAATATCTTGAGTATAATTATTCCCAAGAGCATCTTGAATCTTCACTTCATACCTTCCTGATCTCGAGAGTGCAAACACTCATCTATATGTTGAAAGATCTATTTCTCTATATATAAGTGGCTCTAAAATTTGTTTTCAATCTCTAAAAAGAGATACAGTAATTGGGTATTGAATTGGAGACTTGCTTCAATTTACTGAATAATTATCAAGACTAATAACTCCTTTAACTGGAGCAAGAGAGCTATTATTAATCACAGTAGCATACGTATCAATTGAAGATTGATTTCCATCTAGTAGATAGACATTTGCAACATTACTAGCACGTAAAATATTTGAAGTTTTTTGTTCAGCTGATAATTCAATAAATGTTCCAAACAACATGTCTCCTCGTATCTCAACTTTAACAATATTTGATTCTAAACGTTGTAATACGTTTCATTTTCAATCATTCAATACAAAATTTGATCTAAAATACACATTAGCATCATTTCATTTTGAAGTAAAATGATACTTTGACTTTCAATTATTTACAGGAACAAATGATTCTGAAAATGAAATATATTTACGTGCCTCATTATATGATTCTTCATTAAGAGTATTTTTATCAAACACTACTTTTGAATTCACTTCATTGAAATCTTTTTTCACATCTTTTGGAGCCTCAACTTTTAGTAATTCATATTGAGTACTTATATGATGAACATTAGTTAGAGTGGCACCACTTGAATTCAAAAGTTCTGAATCAAGAGTAACAGTTTTATTATAATAACTTCTTTTTACATCTGAGCGTAATTGTAAAGATGCTCATCTGACATCCTCTTCAAGACAATCATTAGCTCAATTATTGTTTGTATCTTTTGAACAGACTTCTGCATTTTGTCCGAAATCATAAAAATTTGTATGTCATCATCATGCATCAAGCCCTCAACACTTATTTGCATTAATATTAATCTTTGGTGGGAGGATATCTTTTAACCGGCACATGATTGCTGGTAACCATTCCCACAAAGGAACTCACTCAGGAGGACTACACTTAAATACTCACGTCTTATTATCTGTATCTGCTGACACTTGAGAACTAAAAACATGAGAATTAATCAAAGAATTATCTGAAACTATTTGAGGGTATGGATGTTTCCCTTTATTATCTGGATCAACTTTAATATACATGTTTTGAGCATCTCATGGAGCTCATAAGTATGCAATTTCATATGATTTTTTATTCTTAGGAAGACTATACTCTGAATCATTTCAAAACTGATCTGACAAATAATTTTCAAATATGAATTGATATTTTTGAGCTATACTATCAAGATTGTTCCAAAAAACTCAAAATACTAACGTATCATAATAATTGATTTTCTTACTCTCTCATGAAATAGTAAATGCTGATTGAGCTTTTGATTGAAGTATTTTTTTCAAATCAACATTAGCAGTAGGATAATTCCCTGTTGCAAAAAAATCAGCTACTTCTTTATCTTCTCATGAAAGATTAGTAACTCTATTAGAAGTGATTACTGTATTAATCTCATCTGATTTTGTATCAAGAAATTTATCTACTTCCTTTTTTATAGCTCAGAGCTTATCATCGAGAGTATCAAATGTTGAGAGATCTTTTTTTAATCTAAACAAGTACGGATAATCAATTTTAGCATATTCTCATGAAGCTGCTATAAAATCTACATATCTATCTTTGTCAATTGGTAAACTTTGAGTAATCATTGCTCAAACTTGAGCCTTAATATCTGCAGGAGTTGGAGATACATGCTTCATTATTGAAGGTATCTGAGTATATGAATAGTTTACATTCCTTGGCCAACAAATAGTTTCTGTGCTTGACTCTCCACCCCCTTCTGAAACTTGCCTAGTTCTTGGAGCCCCTCATGTAAGACTTTTAACAACCCTTCCATTCAATGAAATACTATGTGTGCTACAATCTGGTCCTCTTAAATTTTTGTATGTATCTCAAAAACTCTGAGTTGATCGAGTGAATGTATTGTGTGTATTACAAGTCCACCTTCCACTTTTTCTTGTATTTGGATCAATTCAATCTTTGTATGGAAGTCTAAAATATAATTCACATATTGTGTCTGAATCATCTTGCCCTCTACTTACAGTTACCCACCTAGATTTAGTTGTTGGAAAATAATTAGCATTATAACAATTCAGTGGTGAAGGTGTAAGGTTTGCATCACTTACCTCCCTGGCTCACTTCATATCAAAAAGCGGCCTGATAGCAGAGTGCAAACTCCTAGGAGCTCCATTTGCAACATTACTTAGTTTAATGTCAGCATTTGCCATTGAACTTTGATCAAGATTTATAGGGCTATTACCTCACCAATATCCTTGAGTTCATCACTGAGCCCTGTCTCTTACATTTCATTGAGCACACAAATTTAGATCTGAACCTACATGATCAATGTTTAGTCATCTATTTGCCTCAACTAATGTTCAACCATTTGTAGTGCTTCATCTATAAATGGTACAATCATAGGTGTTAGTAATATCAGATGCTAATTTTCAATACATTATATTTACAGCTGGTCATACTGAACAATCTCAACTTCAGTATCAAGTGTTTCATCAGGAAGTATTACTAGCAATTGGAATTGCCATATCACGAGCAAGTCATCATTCAACAATACTATCAATTTCTTTTTCTAAATCATTGTTGACTCATTTAATTACCTCATCTCACACCACATCAAGTACTGAGATAAGATATGGAACCATATCAACATGCACCTCTTTTCAATCACCATTATACCTTCATGCATTATGAACATCCTTTCTGAATTCTCAGATTTTAGAAGTATTAATTACTTCTAAGTATTTTTTGACTACGTTTTTGGTAATAAAACGTGTAGATATATCTGATGCTTTTGAAACATCTGGTCCAGATCAAAAAGAAGACACATCAACATCTAGCTCAAGTCATTGAATCAATTCTCTAATTTGTTCTTGTTCATTCCCAAGAACTTTATTCTTAATTTTTTCTGATAATTCTCTTGAGTACCTTGAATATATAAGGTCTTCCTTATTTTCAAGATAGGCTAGGTATCAATGATATTTCTCAAAACTAAGTGCCTCTTGTTCTCTAAATTGATCATAATAAAAGACTTGCGGAGTGTAGTCCTCCGGAATTCCACTTACATTATTTCCATTAAGGATTCACTCAGATGCTTGAAAATTTCATGTTCAACTATAGTAATCATGATTTTTATCAAAGTAATTTCTAATAGCTTGAATATTTTTTGCCCTATCTCAAAAGTTAGGAGCTACTACTCAGTGCCATATTTCTGGAGAGAATTCTTCTCTAGAATTATTGTTCACCTGATATTTTTTAGTTGCGTGGTCATATACATATTTTTTATCCTCAAAATCAATGTATGGAAAAAGCGTTTTAGAACTTTGACCACTATCATGAACTACAGGTACAGGAAGACTTCAAATAAGTACTGTTCATACTAATTTTGAATTAAACGTAGCTTTTTTATTCACTCATTTATACCCACTGTAATATAAATTTTCATTAAGTGAAGCAATATCAAAAACTGACGCACTTTGAGGAGTAGGCATTACTACTACCCTCGTATTCTCAAGGTGTTTTTGAATATCATCAGCATAACGTTCCACTTTGCTTTTTACTTGAGGATAGATACTCTCTTCAACTAGAATAGACACCAGAGAATATACCTGTGTTGTTCATGCCTCAGTTTGTGAATAGAGTCAATCATATGGAATTCTAAATGTAATTCAAAATAGCAATACTGCTATCAATACAATTGAAAGAAATCTTTGAAGTGTTTGGTACATAATTTTTGGCAAAATAGAGAGAAAAATATATACCTCTATAATAGTATAACTCTTACTTATTTCAAAAAAAAACCATGAGTTATTAACGCAAAAAGAAATGACATTTGACTCATTTAAGTCATACATCATTTCTTTTAAATATTATGGGCTGATTTTCTCATCCATCCCCCTTTCAGCGTACTTCCTTTGAAAAAGGAAGAAATTATAACCGCTCATTACTTAATTTTTGTACAAATCTTCTCAACAATCTCTTGAAAAAAATCTACATTTTCTTGTTCTAAGATACTGTACAAATGTATAATTTTTGCCTCGATCATTGTTCTTAAAGCATTTTCTTTATCTATCCCCCTACTTCTCAGATAAAACAATTTTTCATCACTAATTTTTTCCATTTTGCATGAATGACTTGCCTCAACATCATTTGTTTCTACAAGGAGTGTTGGAATTCCTGATATTTTTCCAGACTCTCCAAGAAAAATATTTTCTTCATCAAGTCTTCCATCAACTTTTTTGAGTGCAGAGTTAATTTGCAGAACACCATCTAATTTGATAATTCCATCTTCTCAAGCAAAGCTCAATACGTCAATGCTATTAGAAGTAGAATCGGCATCCAATTCTCACAGAATTTTGGCATCAATTGTGTTTTTTTCTGAATAAATTAAGCTCTTAACCACTACCTTTGAGCCTTCTTTTCAAGAAATAAAGTGTTTTCTATATACTCCTTCATCACAAAAAAATGAAACATATTTCACGAGAGTATTTTCTCACACTTCAATACTTTTGAGATCACATCAATCATCATAAAGAGTCACTGATACATTATCTCAGATAACCATATTTCAATCTGCCAGATCTAGATCTGCTATTTTATAGAATCAATTTGTTGTTATGTTCATGTTTTGTTTTATTATTATCCCATCTGTCCTTCGGACATCTTCTCTTAA
>CALDZW010000036.1 GCA_937944175.1 uncultured Candidatus Altimarinota bacterium | reverse complement strand
GGGTTAATCTTTTTTCAGTTCCTTCTTAATTTCTGCAATGGCTTTCATGGTATCTTCAAATATCGCATATTTTTTTACGAGTCCTGAGTAAATAAGTCAAAGACCATACTTACTACATGATTTTGCCTTTTTAATTTTGTGAGATTTCATTACTTTCTTTGAAGTACACTTTTTGCTCATTGATTTACTCTCAACTATAACAAGATTCTCTAATTCTATAAAATCTGATTTCTTACTTCTAAGATCTTTTACTTGTATGTCAAAATCAATGGTAAGACGCTCTGAAGAGTCTTTGTGAACCAGAGTCATGCGAGAGTACCTCGTGCATATAGAGGGGCTGATTTTTGGTCATTTATCTCAGTAAAAGCTCATATGTACTCATTTGAAAAATCCTTTTGCTTCTTTGGTCATCATTCCATGTTCTTCGAGAGGAATTTGATATCTAAATTTTCTGGTGATTCCATCTTTTTTTTGTTTGAACTCAAAAAATGCGAGATGAGAATCTAGATAATTTCTTGTTCTAATCTTCACACGTGATTTTTCCTTATTTTGATGTTGATAGTAAAAATCATACTTTTCACTGTCCATATACACATTATCATAAGAAAAAATACTCTCTCATGCAATTGTAAGTACATAAAAGTCATTTTCAAAATCTCACAGCATTCATTCTAATTCATCCTTTGTAATGAGATATTTTGTATCAATTCTATCTAAAAAACTCGCAGAAGCATTAAGCTGATCTAGGTTAATTCCAGAAAAGGATTGGAGTTTTTTACTAAAGTTAGACATAATAGCAGTATATATATTATAAAAAAGGTTTTTTCTATTTTTCTTACTTCAAGAATTAAGTAAGAAATACTAAGATATTGAATAGATTGCTCAACATGTATTTACTTATTTATAATAACATATTCGCACAAAAAAAGTCAAAAAAATTATCTTGACTATAGGTAATATTATTATGTTTGGATATTTTTATGTTTATATCTTTCTATACAAAAATGTTTTGATCAATAAATTAATATGCATCTTTTGTTTTACTTGGCCACTTTTTCCAAAGTCTTTCAGTATATCATGTGTGAACACGTAAAAGATCTTCTACATTGCTATAATATTCTCTATTATCTCTCTGAATTTTTTTAAATTCCTCTTTTCTTACCTGAGATTTATTGAATCTCATAATAGCTGAAGCTGCCGTTATTCAGGTCTCAAGTTTTACATCTGATAAGCGTTTACAAACATTGTCCATTCAAAAATCTATTGGTATACTTGTTCAACCGTAAGCTTTTACTCAAAGTGTGTATATTGATTTTTCTAAATATCTATTACACAGTGTGTAATATTTTGTATACAATACTCCCCCTTTTCCAAAGAAGTCTTGGATCATATCAACTCACTCTGGATATTCTTTTTGCCTATCTTTTCAAAAAAAATACGTTTTAGATTTTTCTAAGTTATTAAGAAAGTCATGCAGCTCTTTATCCACAGATCTAAATTCACCATCTAAGACAATGTTATATACCCTTCTATCATAGTTAGATGTCTGAGGACACAAAAAATCTTTTATAAGCAAAGATTGTCAATTTGAAACAGCATCACTACATCTCTCAACCTTTCAACTATATTCTCATTCTGCATTACTAATACTAGATAGAGCAATAAAAATGGCCATTATACTGAATGTAAATAATATGATTTTCATCTATTTCTTTTTGTTAGAATATCATCCAATTATTTTTCACATAATTTTTCAAATGAAGTCATAAAGTCTTCCAAAGAATCCTCTTCCTTTCTTTGCAATTCCTCATGAGATCTCCTTTCACTTTTTTGTCTTTGAGAGTCAAAAAATTGAAACGATTGCTGATCCTATAATTACCCCTGTAACAAGCTTATCAATTTTTTTTGCTGCTTTTTCTTTTTTCTTTTTTCCAAACATGGTTGTTTATTAATGAAAATCTTCTCCTATTCTGTTAATTTTTATATTTTGTGATGAAATATGAAGTTTAGGAATACTGACTCTGAGTAGATTATTTTCCATAACTGCTTTAATTAAATCAAAGTCCAGATTCTCTGGAAGGATAATATTTCTTACAAAATTTCCCCAATAACACTCTAAATTTCTGACTTTATTTTCTTCTTCAAAATAGTCAATTGGTTTTTCTCTTTCTCATTTAATTGTAAGTACACTTTTATTTAATGTCAGATCAATATCTTCAAGAGCCACTCATGCTATTGGTGCAAAAATAATGATCTCAGTTGGACTTTCTATAATATCAAGAGCAATTTGTCCTTCCTCCTCTTCTTCTAATACACTTTCATCAACTTCAACATCAAGTGTTTTTACATCATTTTTTCACACCCCAAATATCTTCATCATAATATTATATTTATATAAAAATGTTTTTAACAGTAACAATAATTGCTACTTATGGCTAAGTTTATCTTTTTTTTGAAAAAAAACAAGATAAATGATACACTTAATAGAGTCCTTCTCAATTCAAAAAATATGGATATAAAAAGCATAATACAAGACCTGAAGACAAAAATTGGAGGCAAGAAAAAAAATAAGAAATCTACTCCATCTCCTTCTGGTTGAATAAAAATTAACACCAAAGAAAAACTTCTCTTCCTTGACGCCTTTTCTAGTTTGCTTAATTCCTGAATTCCCATTACAAATTCTCTTAAAATTCTCCTCTATCAGACAAAATCAAAAAAAGTGAAAATTCTTCTCAAAGATCTTCTCGATCAAACTAATATGGGACAATCTTTACAAAATTCATTTGCTACTCATCCAAAGACTTTTAACAGCTTTGATATTTCTCTTATCAAAATGTGAGAAATGACCTGAAAACTGTGAGATGTAATTGAAACTATAAAAAATAAAGAAGAAAAAGCTAGGGAACTCAAAACTAAAGTAATTTGAGCACTTATTTATCCTATGGTAATAATGACCCTAGCAACAGCTATGATATGAGTATTCATGGTATACGTCATACCAAAAATCACTGACATGTACAAAGATGCCAAAGTGAATCTCCCAAGTCTTACTCAAACAGTCATTGATATTTCTGATTTTTTACAGGTACAATATCCTCTTATTATTATATGAATTATTATACTTATTGGTCTAACCAAATTATTCAAAACACACAAATCAACAAAAATTTATTGGGATAAATCTATACTCAAAGTTCCTATTTTTGGAAACTTGATTAAGAAAAAAATTCTTGCTCTCTTTACTTCCTCTATGGCCACACTCCTTTCTCAGTGAGTAATGATTACTGATGCACTCAAAATAACTGCTGGAGCATTAGAAAGTAGTTACTATGAAAAAGAAATTAACTATATTGTAGCAAAAGTATCATCTGGTGACCCTCTGAGTTCTCTCATGTGAATTGACCTGATATCAAGTGGAAAAGAAAGTAAATACTTCCCTATAGAACTCTCAAGTGTTGTGAAAATTGGAGAGCAGACAGGGAAAATGCCTTCCTTGCTTGAAAAAATCAGCATCCGTTTTAACAAAGATATTGATACCACTGTAAAGAATCTAGCAACCGCTATTGAACCTGTAGTCATTGTGGTAGTATGACTCATTGTAGGAACCATTATCATGGCTGTAATGCTTCCATTTTTCAATATGGTAAATGTTATTTAGATTTCTCTGAGTTTTTTAAATTCTCAAATAACTCCTTTGGTATCATTTTTTTCATATCCTCTTTTAACTCGGCTCTAAATGTGTTATCTTTTCAATACAGCTTTAGATGAAGCTCATATGCATGGAGGGCTTGTCTTTTGAGCTGATACTTTGTTTTAATTTCTGTATTAATTTTTGTATTTCAATAGGTATTATCTCAGAGGATAAAATGCCCAATTGAAGCTAAGTGAACTCTTATTTGATGGGTTCTCCCTGTCTCAATCTTTACCTTGAGAAGGGTATATTTGTTTTCAATATATCCAAGCACTTCCGCGTGAGAAAGTGCTAATTTAGGATTAACAGCGTTCAGAGTTGTCATTTTTAATCTATTATATTTATCTCTCCCTATATAACTTTCTATTGTCAGGTGTGTATCCTTTACTACTCAATGAACAATAGCTAAATAATATTTAGAAATATCTTTTCTCTGTTTAAAGCAATCTTGTAAATAGTGCATCATTGAATCATTTCTTGCAATAGCTATGACTCATGAAGTATCTTTATCAAGTCTATGAACAATTCAAGGACGTTCTACTCATCAAATACTTGGAAGCTTTGCTCTACAATGAAATAACACTCAATTAACCAATGTATTATTATTTCATCATTCACCAGGAACAGGATGTGTGTTTACTCAAGCCTCTTTATTGATAATTACTACTTCATCATCTTCATAAATAATATCTAGATTCATATCTTCTGGTTCAATATTTTCTAAAGCCTCTGAAGTAACTTCTATGGTGATAATATCTTTATGTATAATTTTAATATTTTTTTTACACTGTTTATCATTAACACACACCTTTCAATTATCTATAAGCTTTTGAATATAACTTCTACTAAAATCATCAAAAAGAGCAGATAAGTACATATCTACTCTTTGCTTTCTTTCTAATATGACACAAAATTCAAATTTCATTATTATTTTTTTTACTCCCCTCCTTAAAATTGAGAGATAGGGTTTACTTTATAAACCAAGTTGTGCTTTAATGTCATCTATCTGATTTTGTTCTTCTCATTGTTTTGCCTTATTTGCAAGTTCTGATTGGTACAAATCCCCTAGTTGAATCCACTCTGTTTGCTGCTTTTTTAGTAATTTTTTTATATCATCTGGATGTTCTTTTGCTAGTTCTCTAAATTTTACTCTTTCTTCTGTAAATACTTTTGTAAGTTCATCAAATTGAAACTGACTAAGAGTAGGAGCAGCATCAACTACTCTCTTTTTCTCCATGGTATTGAGACTCAAAGAATGCTTAAGTAAATCATGAAATGTTTTTATATCTACATCAACTTGATCTGAATGGAGAGAAAGAAGCTCTAATATTATTCTATCAACTTCAGCCTCTGGAATAGTTGGAGCAACCATAAATTTAATTGATTATTTTATAATATGTTATAAATTATATACAAATTAGAAATTACGCAATACTTTTTTGTAGTTTATAAAATATAAAATATTTATGTCAATTTTTAAAACTCATTGAATTATACTGAAGATAAAAAAAATAGATGAAAAAAAACTCCTCTATACTATTTTTACTAAGCAATTTTGAAAAATTCTCTACAATAAAAAGTACTCTCAGAAAGAAAAATCACTTGATATAGGATATGCTATTCAATTTGAGACACGAGTACAACAATGAGTAAATATTCACTCTATTCATAATATTCATATTACTCAAGAGTTTAATTCTATCTGAGTATGATTTAACAGAATCAATAATTTTTTAATGCTCATTTCATACGTTGATACACATTTTCCACTTGATCTCCAACATGAAGAAATTTACGAAACTCTGCTTCAATTGTTACAATTTCAAAATACTCCTCAGGTAAAAAATGTATCTCTTAAAATTATACTTATTATATTAAAAATCCAGACACTTAGTGGAAGTTTTGAGTGTCATCACTCTGATACTACTATTCAAAAAATCCTCAATTTTATTCAAAAAAACAAAGCCTCAAATATATTAAGACTTTCTTGAATTACTGAAAAATATGAAACACTCCTTACTGATATAGCGCTTAGAAAAGAGTCATGTAACATATAACACTATTGAATTTGATTTTGAATATCTTCTAAATTTGTTGATCATAACCATTTTTTTACCAATTCTCAAGATTCATCAACTTGTACAAAAGTATGTTGAGTTGTTACTCAATACTTTTCTTTCAACTCAGCACTTTTGTCATAATTAACTTTTAGGATCAAAATATCTTTAGAAATAAAGTCTTCATTATTTAATGATTTATCAGTTGCTACACAACTTGAACACCATGATGCATGAAAGAATAGGACCATATTGGCATTTACACCAATAAGGGAGTCATCGTATGGTTTATACCCTGTAACCGGATTTACATTCTCATCTTCTAGTCATGCAAGAAGTTGATCCAAGAAATCTGTAGTAGGATCATCATCAATATCTGAATCTTCTGAAGCAGCTAGTTCAGTAAGTTCATTTGGTTGATCTGTATTACTTTCATCACTTAATTCCTCAATTGAGTCGTCTTCTTCTACAGAAGCGTCTATAGTATTATCTGATTCAGAGTTTTCAAGTGGTCAAGCTATCATTTCTCAGCTATCTCAAGAAATTGCAGAAAGAAATATCCATCATCTTCTTGCTTCATCATTATGATTAGTATATTTGCTTAATATAATTTTTTTATCATATGCTGTAAGCATATAATCATCTCTCCAATCACCTGTATCATGAGTTTTTTCGATTCCTCTTGCTTTGAGAATTAATTTCATTGATTCTGCTTTTGTAATAGAATCATTAGGTCTAAAATCTGGATTTTCAGCAATAAATGATTCTGATAATGCTGCTTCAATATATTTGCACCCCCAATCATCAGTAACATCTCAGAATTTTCCACTACATGCATCAATTACTTCTTTTCAAGAAATTTTCATTACAACCTTCATAATTTCTTTTCTTGTAATATCTGAATCTAATTTATATCAATCAGCAGAATCTTGTTCTACAATCATTCACTTTGAAGCTAAAGTGTTTGCAGCATTTAGTGACAGAGACTCATCAGCATGTACACTTCATACAACTGATAATAGAATTACAGCTACTATACTACATAAGTTTTTCATAGAATCACATTTAATAATTAAATTTTTTTATTATTTTTAAGATGAGGATAATCTTAATATCATACTCCATCCCTAATTCTTTCAAGCATACTTCGATCAACTTCAGAAATGGATTTTGGCATTTTCCCTTCAAGAGTAATGAGTAGATTTCACTTCTGCGTGCCTTCAGTTTTTCAAAAATCCTTTACCCTCATTTTTGTTCCTGGTTTTGTTCATTCTGGTATTTTTATTTTTTTTGTCTGTCCATATACTCACCTCACTTCTATTGAGCATCAAAGCATTAAATCAAAAATAGGTATCTCATATGTTTTTTCAAAATCTAGAGTCTCTTCTTTCTCTGGTTCTTGGTGAGGCTGCTGTCTTGAGTGTGATTGTGCATTGCCAAATGGACTCCCTCATTGTCCTCACTGACCAAAGAGGTCTTCCATATTAAAATTAAATCCTCATGCTTGTGCTCATCCAGCAGCTCATCAAAACATTTCTTCAAATCAACCAAATCAAGCTCAAGAGCCTCATCAAAAAGGATTTCCTCCCCCATGAGCTGATTTTGCAGATCAAAACATGTCATACTGTTTTCTTGCCTTTTCATCTCAAAGGGTTTGATAGGCCTCATTTATTTTTTTAAATTGTTTTTCAGCACTAGCATCTCCCTTGTTTTTGTCAGGATGATACTTCATGGCTTTTTTTCTGTATGCTTTTTTGATTTCATCTTGAGTAGCTGATTTTCCTACTCATAGACTATCATAAAAATTATTACTCATAAATATTTGTCTTACAGTCTATATCTATAAAATATATCACCCTTGTGCTTGATCACTAATTATCTCTTTATCTTGAAAAGCTACTACTCTTTTTTTCATTGAATTTACAATATTGTTATCATGCGTGGCTATGATTACTGTTTTTCATTCTTTGTTCAAATCATCAAAAATCTTCATAACTCCAAGAGCCGTTTCAGGATCAAGGTTCCCCGTAGGCTCATCTCAAATAATTACGTCTGGATCATGCACCAAAGCACGTGCTATAGAAATTCTTTGTTTTTCTCAACCAGATATTTCATATGCAAATCTGTCTTTTTTCACTAATAGACCAACCTGCTCTAATGCTTCAGGAACTTTTCTTCTAATGACGTCATTTTTGTAACCACATACCTCCATTGCAAATGCTACATTTTCATAGATGCTTTTTGATTCCAGTAATTTATAATCTTGAAAAATGACTCCTGTTTTTCTTCTATATTCTTGAAGAATTTCATCATTCATATTTTTGTAAAGTGCCATTCAGGTATCGAGAACTATGTCTCCAACCATTGGTTCTTTATCTCCTATAAGTGCACGAATGAGAGTGGTTTTTCCACTTCAAGAGTGACCTATCAAAAATATAAACTCTCATTTTCATATATTTAAATCTATATCTCTGAGTACTATTTTATTCTCAAAGGCAAGTGTAACATTTGATATTTTCATTTCTAGTTTTTGACTATATAAATTACTATTAGTATATACAATAAAAAGTTGAGTACAAATTTATTTTTGGTCCTGTTTTTTTTCTAGATTTTCCTCTATTTTAGCAATCATTTTTGGATGTTCTATCTCTATTTCTTCTTTCACATCTGAATAAAATTCCTCTTGAATTTCATGTTTGAATTTAATATAGAGTTTATCTGTAATTATTCATTTATCATGCATAGACTCAATCATTTTTTCCTCTAATGCAAAAATAGATTTTTCAGAAAGCTTGATATCAAGTTCAAAAGTAATTTTATGGTGTTCCTTCATTACTTTTTTTAACTTCTTTTTTGTTTCTTTATAAAGCTTTTCATAAAATCAAATTACTTCTCTAAAAATTGCTTGTTTAAAACCAATATCAAATTTTGAAAGCTGTTCTAACTCAATAATAACTTTTTTTATAACAATTAAACGAGCTCTATTTCTTATAAACACATCAAGAGCTGTATCTCTCTTCTCATAATACCACAATCATATTTTTTGGAATACATCATAATTACTTGATCATTTTACTGTTTTTTTCAATTCATCTTCTCACTGAGCTAACTCTTCTAATTGATGGTCAATTTTTCTTAATATGTATCTGAAATTTCTTTCTCATATTTGATTTCACATAAATAATGTTTTCAAATACTTTTTCTCTGCTCAAAGTGAATGAATATTGATAGCTCTTCTAATGAGATCTTTGCTAGAATGTGTTGTAATTTCTAGAAATATATCAAAATTTTTCAATGTTTCTCTCAATCTAAAATTGTATTTTTTCTTCAGAAATTTATATTCCTTTTTTATTAAAGACCCTTTTTTATGCATTGATTCAAGTTTTGTTAGTACCTTCATCAACATCAGTATCATTCCTTCAAAATACTCGAATCGTTCATAGTCTGAAAGCTCATTAACTTTTGCTTTTTTCATAAAATATGGAATAGTTGGTGCTTTCACCATAAGTGAAAATAATATACACCCCACTGTAAGAACTAATATAAAATCTCTAATAGTAAAACTAAAATCCCAGCCAACAGTATTTTGAAAGGCAATAAGTTTTTCAAAATCTTCATGTCATTTTGATGGAATTAATAGAACCATCATAAGACCTAGTGATCCTCGTAGACTTCCCCAAGATAATACATGTATCCAACTTGTTGGAATTTTTTCTCATCACTTCATCAAATTCACACTCCCAAGTGAAAGCCATGTACTTACAAAACGAGAAATAGCAACAACAGCTATTGCTATAATCATTGGGATAAATAATATTTTGATATCTGAAAAATTCATATCTGAGAGTATTAATCCAATAAGGATAAATACTATTGAGTTTGAAACAAATGCCAAAAATTCCCACAATTGACGTACATGAACTTCTACTCGTGGTGTAATCTTATATCTTCAAAAATTTCCCATCACTATTCAGGCAATAACTGTGGCTACTACTCCAGAGATACCTACCGAATGAACATGTAGTATATGCTGAAAATAATGAGTGGTCATCTCAGCTAGCAAGAATGTAAGATGAGCAGAAATAAGAGTAAGTAGTATTTCGATTGGTTCATCATTTTTTATACATCAAATCAGTTTTGAAAAAACAAAACCAGTAATAAAACCAAATACCATGCCTCATACAATCATGGTAAAAAAAGAATTCCATCAATCTGCAATGGTAAATATGTCTACATGTCATCAACTCAAAATAATTCAAAGAACAACTATAAACACAGCAACTACTGTACCATCATTAAACAGACTCTCTCATTCAAATAAGAGTGATAATCTTTTCGGAGCTCCAATAGTATGAAATATAGCAAGTACTGCCACAGGATCGGTAGCTGATATAATTACTCAAAAGAGAAGTGTTACAAGAAAAGGTATCTCAAATCAGATAATTGGAAGTCCATAGTACAGAGTTCAAGCTATAATCAACGATGATGCTGTTACCCCAAATATTGCCATCATCCCAATAGCTCTCCATTCTTTAATCAGCTTTTTATACTTAATTTTATAACTTGCTTCAAATAAAAGAGCTGGCAAAAATATAAAAAATAGTATATCAGGAGTAAGTTTGAAATGATCAATAAAGCTCAATGCTCCAATATTTGAAAGTGGAACCAAAAAAATACCTATCACTACTAACAATACGGTATAAGGAAAGTTTATTTTCTTGCTCAAAAAATAGGTAAAACTAGATATTAATAGTAATACTAAGAAAGAAAGTGTTGATGTAAGAAAAGAGATATGTTCCATCAAGAAAAAATGATATGTAAGACTCCGTCTATAGTATCATGTTTTTTGCTGTAACACTAGGATTTTGACTTGACTATAAAGATACTCTACTTGTTGTTATCTTTTCTTATTTCCTTTCTTCCTCTCCTGCCATTCCTGATCATCTGCATGAATCTTTTGAAGCATGGAATTAATGGTTTTTTCTACTTTTTTTCGTGGTTTGGAATATTTTTCACGACTGACTTGCAAAATTTTCTCATAACGTGAGGCAAATACTTGTTCATTTTTTTTATTTGGTGCGAAAGTAGTTGCAGAGAATACATTTGTAGGCATTCAGTCAACCAGTATTTTTGCATATATGTTATATTTTTTGATATTCATGAGATCGTCTTCTGTAATGTTTCATCCATATATTCACATTAACACCTTGGCATCTCTATGTCAGACCTGAAAAGATATGAGGCTTCATACATTTCCAAATATAGCATCTCTAATTTCTCTGTTCATTTGATCAATGTACTGATTAGCCATAACAAGATTCAACTTATACTTTCTGGCTTCTGACAAAATTGTAGCAAATGAGTCTGTTGCAAAATTTTGAAATTCATCTACATAGAGGTAAAAATCTGTTCTTTTTCCTTCTGGAATATCCGCTCTACTCATAGCATCCATTTGAAATTTTGTAACCATCATAGCACCAAGTAATGCTGAAGCATCTTCTCAAATTTTTCATTTGGATAAATTGATTATGATGATTTTTTTATTATCCATTGCCCATCGTATATTAAATGTATTTTTTGATTGTCCCAATATATTTCTGAGAATAGTTGAACTTAAAAACTGACCAACTTTGTTGAGTATTGGTCACGCCGCTTCTGATTTTTGGCTTGGATTCATTTTAGCATACTCTTGAGTCCAAAAGTTTTTCACTACTGGATCAGTTATTTTCTTTACTACTTTGCTCCTATATACTTCATTAGTCAGCATAAGTGGTATTGATATCAATGTGGTATCTGGATATTCAATGAGTGCTAGAATAGTATTTCTTAAAATATGCTCTAGCCTTGGTCACCAAGAAGAGCCAAATATTTTTTTAAAAATTCACACTAACCCAGAAGCCACAAGCGGTCTTTGTTCTACTGAGACTCATTCAAGCATATTAAATGCTATTGGAGACTCTCTGTCACTTGGATCAAAGATAATGGTTTGATTAGTTCTTGATTTTGGTATAAAACCAATAACAGCCTCTGCCAAATCTCCATGCGGATCAATCACTGCCAGCCCTCTTCCCTTTCTCATATCATCAATAATCATATTTTCAAGAAGTGTAGATTTTCACATTCCCGTCTTCCCAATAATATACATATGCCTTTTTCTATCTTCCAGTTCTATAGCAAATTCCGTATGTTCTCATCTAAAATTTGTTGCTCATAGAGGAGTAAGTTCATCTTGTAGGGATAACAAGCCTGTTGTCCTTACTGAATCTGGCACAAGTGGTAAATTTGAAGGTGGTGCAAGACTACGAGATTCAACCACATTCATCTGTGAATTATGTGATGATGATACTGGCAAATAAATAAATTGTGATAGCTCTTTTGATGATAAATAATATGAATGATTGTGTGCTAAGCTTCTATTTTTTATACTCTCAATTTTTTTTTGATTTTGGGTTATACCTTTCAATTTCATTCAAGCACTCTCTGGGAAGGTTGACGCTATTTCTTTAATCAACATTTTTCACTCAACCATATCATCTCATGAATATATGAGATTCATATTCACTTGGAATTTCTTTGTTTCTTTGGTTTTTAATTCATCTGGGTCTGAGTTAGTTGGTGTTTTCTTTTTTGTTTGAATAATTTTCTTTCCTGCTAAGAAGTTATATATATTTATCGTGAATATACATGGTAAAATAATTACATTTTTCATTATTCACAAAGCAGATCATTGTTTCTTTGAAGAATTATCACTGTTTCTTGTAGGAGAAAAAATGACTTGAAAACTATTATATGACTGAGTATCACTTTTAGAGAGTGCTGAAGTCAAAGAGGAATGAAAATCTATCTTTCATAGTGTTGTATTCAATGAATTCTTAGAGTTTTCTTGTGTCACTACTCACACAAGTATGTTTTGATCAGCTATTTTTTTCAAATAATTCTTCGCAGGAGTAATTTCTACATTTGGGTATTGAGCAAAGATCTGATTTGAGATAAATTTTGTATATTGCTTTGGACACAACAAAAAATAATGAATTTTTTTCTTTCTTTTTACTATTTCAAAAGAAAATCATTCACCTCATGAAGAACTCTTATTAAATATCCCCTCCTCTTCAAAATCATCATAAGCATTATGAAGAATTTCAAGTATATGAGAGAACACCTCCTCTCACTTTGAATTATGCTTATCAAGAATTATTTCTAATATATCTTTTTTCATACCAA
Organism: uncultured Candidatus Altimarinota bacterium; assembly: GCA_937944175.1. Classification (GTDB taxonomy): domain Bacteria; phylum Patescibacteriota; class Gracilibacteria; order BD1-5; family UBA6164; genus CALLPO01. The sequence goes on along the minus strand of CALDZW010000036.1, from coordinate 262 downwards.
TTTTTATTAGCTCATCATTGCAATAAGAAATAAAAAACATTTTACTCTACACAATAATTAGTTTAAGTTTATAAATATTTATAAAAAAAGCAAAACAGCATTAGAATGAACACTAATTCTCGGTTATTTTGTATAACAGGTTGGGATTGGTATAATAGAAATACTTACAATCTAATACCCAACCCCATGAAACTATATTGAAAAATGTTGAGGAGGCTAATTTCACATCCAAGTTATGGATTAGAATTAGCAAGAACCTTCC
>CALDZW010000035.1 GCA_937944175.1 uncultured Candidatus Altimarinota bacterium | reverse complement strand
TGAAGCTGAAAAATCTTTACGAGAATTATTATTGAAATAAAAATACACTGAGAATATTTATCATTCTAAGTGTATTTTTTTATCTGCTAATCACATATCTTCAAGTCATTTGTTGAGAAGAGCTATGTTGTCTGTATTATTCATGGAATTAAATGCAAACTTTGTCTTAAAAGAAAGACATAATTCATTTCATGCTAGTGAATAGTTTGCTCATTTGAGACTCAAAGTAATTCATGCTTTTGCTCAGAGTCACTTAAGAGTTTTTATATATCAATCCATATCAAAGTCAGAATTTCAGGCAGCTACATTTGAATCTTTAGTTGTTTTTTTATTATCAGAAGTAGGTGTAGTAATGTTTACCTCTCAAAATATATCTTCTGCATCACTTGTAGATAACTCCTGTGAATTTATTTTAGTTACAGGAGAGTTCCCTATTACATCTGATGATTTTTCTGGTTGTATTTTTGCTTCAGATATTTTTTTTACTTCTGAAGGAGCTACAACTTTAGTATCCTCAGAAGTATTTTGGATAGCATTATTAGATTGATAATTAGAAATAATTTTCAGAATTCCAATAGTAAATGTTATATTTTCATCAAGTGAATGTTTAGTTTTAGCATATGTATCGTCAAGTGTATCAAGAATAGTTATACAATCTTGTACATTTTTTCCATTAAATACTTCTCCTAAAGCATAGTCTTTAGCAAAAAATAGTAGTTGTTTAAAAAATAATTTTACATTTTTTCAATCAGCTATTAGTTTTTCTAAATCTTGAATAACACTAGAGTCTTTTTCAAGAAGTTTATGTAAAAATGAATTTAAAATTCCTCATTCTACAATTCATAATTTTTCAACAATTTCTGCATATACAATTTTTCAATTATTGTTGAGTTGTTCAAAGAGAGAAATTGCATTTCTCAGTGCTCATCAAGAATTAGAGGCTATATATTTAAGAGAATCTGAATCAATAGAAATATTTTCTTCTTTTGCAACAAATGTAAGTCTTGAAATTATATCTTCATTAGTGATATTTTTAAGATCATATCTCTGACAACGTGACACAATAGTATCAGGAACTTTATGAGTTTCTGTTGTTGCTAATATAAATACTACATACTCAGGAGGTTCTTCTAATATTTTTAATAAAGCGTTAAAAGCTCACTTGCTCAACATATGTACTTCATCAATAATATAGACTTTATTCTTTGCAATTGTTGGTCTAAATTGTGCCTTTTCAATAATTTCTCTAATATTATCAACTCCTGTATGACTTGCAGCATCTATTTCAATCACATCAACCAGACTTTCATTATTAATTCCATTACAGGTATCACAATTATTACATGGGTTTCATTTTTTTAATTCTAAGCAGTTTAATGCTTTAGTTAGTATTCTTGCTGTTGTGGTCTTCCCTGTTCCCCTTGGTCAGCACAATAAATACGCTCACACAGTTTTACTATTTTCAACTGCTGATTGTAGTGTTTCTTTAACAAAATCTTGACCAATCAATGAGTCAAAATCTTGAGGTCTGTATTTAAGGTATAATGCCATGGAGCAAAAAAATATTATTTAACCAAAGTGTTTTCTTTAATCTCTTGTAAAATGTTTTGTACTTCTTTTTTATCATGCCAATCTACGATAACTTTTCAAGTTGTAACCATAACACGTTCATCTCACTTACCAGCAAGTAATACAGCATCACCTTCTTTTGCAGTAATTAGCGCTGTCCTGATGGCTTCTCTTCTATCTGGTATAATCCAAAAATCTTCTCATTCTTTTCTTGGTACACCTGGAAGTATATCTTTAATGATATCTCTTGTTTCTTCTGAATAATCATCATCTTGTGTCAAAATAACCATATCAGAACGCTCATGAACTACCTGTCACATAACTGGTCTCTTTGTTTTATCTCTATCTCACGTAGCTCAAAACACAGTAATAATTCTTTGCACTCACTCAAGATCTTTGATAGTATCTAATACATTAATTAATGCATCCTCAGTATGAGCATAATCAATATATACATTGAATCCATCGTCTGCCTCAATAACTTCCATCCTTCAAGGAATACCATATACTTGACTTATAGAATCATGAATAACTTCTCTAGATAATCATAAACTTGTGAATACACACGCAGCACACATGATGTTATAGACATTAAATTTCCCAAGAAGTTTTGTATTAATCTTAAGATTTTCTCAAGGAATATTTAATTCAAATTTTGTTCCTTTAAATGTAGTTTTAATATCTCATGGTTGTACACTGGCTTTATAATCTTCTCAATAGGTTAAAAGTGTATCAGCTGTTTCTTCTATAAAAAGTTCTGAATATTCTGAATCAATATTTACAATCGAAACCTTTTTCACTCATGGTTTTCTATCATAATACATGAGTTTCTTAAATATTTGTAATTTTGTATTTACGTAATCTTGCATAGTTTTGTGAAGATCTAAATGATCTTGACTGATATTTGTCAAAGCAACAATATCATAATTTAGTCCCCATATTCTATTCATTAAGATTCCATGACTAGCAGTTTCAATTACCGCCACTTCACATCATGCTTTTTTTGCTTTTGATAACCGTGACTGTAAATCAAACACATCAGGAGAAGTCATTTTCAGTTCATTCACATACTCCTCTTGATCAACAATAATATTTACAGTAGTAAACATGAATACTTTCTTCCCTGCCGCCCTCAATCATTGAGCAATAATGTTACAGGTTGTAGTTTTTCCATTTGTCCCTGTAACACCTATAATCATCATTTTTTTATGTGGAAATCCATACATAAGATTAGCAATCACTGCTCTGATTTTATGATAGAATAATCTTGCAGGATTATCTAAGGGAATGAATCACTTTACTTTGCTCAGTATAGACATAAATTATGCTAAAAAAATAGTAAGAAATTATCTTACTATTTATAACAAAAAAAGAGAAAATATCAAA
>CALDZW010000034.1 GCA_937944175.1 uncultured Candidatus Altimarinota bacterium | reverse complement strand
GCATTTTGATTTTTCTCAGCTAAAATGTTTAAGAGTCTTGAAGAATTGTTAGTATCACCAATAAGTAAGAATAAAATTATTATTGGGTATGTACTTGCTGGTATTACTAGAGGAATGGTTGTTTGAGTCAGTGTATTTGTTGTCTCACTTTTTTTCATAGAAAATATTACTGTAGAATCTCCAATTTTAGCTCTCTTTTTTGCTTTGATGACATCAATTGCTTTTTCTCTTGCATGATTGGTAAATGCTATATTTGCACGTAATTGGGATGATGTTAACCTGATACCAAATTTTGTCATTACTCCAATGATATACTTAGGATGAGTATTTTATTCTGTGAGCATGCTTGGAGGGTTCTGGCAAACTCTTTCTCAATTTAATCCAGTACTGTATATGATAAATGGTCTCAGACAAGCATTTCTTTGAGTGAGTGATGTGAATATATATATGAGCATCTTCATGCTTATTTGATTTATTATATGATTGTATACCTTAGTATTATATCTTTTGAATAAATGATACTGAATTAGAAGTTAAGGTAATATTAAGAAATTTTTCTATACTATAGATGTAATTTTTGTTTTGACCATAAATAGATAATGCCCGTATTTAAGAACTTTAAAACATCAGAAAAGATCACTGTGTATTTCAGTATTTTTAATGTGATTTCATTGGTTGTTTTGTTACTGAGCATAAATGTGGCATATTTTTTTATATGGTATAATGACCAAAAAGAGGAGAGCTGGTACGATATGAATATGAATTACCAGCAAATAGTATGAGGACATACTAATACTGAAGCATTCAAAAAATATATTCTTCAAAAGGATACAATTATTATTCCAAATAATTGAGAAGATATTGTATGCTCTCAGTGAGTAGCTAAAAAGCTGCATAATGATGTTGAGCTGGTAGATGAAATAAAAGATTCACTTTTTTATAAAGAAGATGGAGTATTATATTTTATTTTTACAAAAACATATGATGAAATTGGGGAAGTAAAGGTACTTTTTGATACAACATCATATGTAGAATCACAAATTATTATTATAAAAATCAGCTTGATACTCATAGTTATTTCAATGCTTTTGTACTATTTTGGTTGAAAAATTTTATCTCACTATGCACTCAGAAATCTGAAACATATAGCTTCAAGATCTCAGGATTTTAATCTCAATACTGATTGGAAAGAGATAGATATTGAGGGACCCAAAGAAGATGAAATACAAATTCTTGCATGAGTATTGAACCGTTCTTTTGAAAAGATTCAGAAACAATCAGAAGATCAAAAACAGTTTATAACAGATGTAAGTCATGAGCTAAAAACACCACTTATGGTGATTAATTCAAAAATTGATGTATATAACAAAAAATGCGAGAAAGGAACGTGTTGAGTAGAGGAGATGGTTGATTTACGTACAGGGATTAAAAGTAATACTCAAAAGCTTAATAAAATACTTGAAACCCTACTTTTGCTATCACGCTTTGAATCAGATGAAGTAGAATATGAAAAACAAGAGGTAAATATTTCTGAGTTTATTGAAAATATTACATCAGACTTGTTGCTTCATAGTACAAAACAAATTACTCCTAATTTTGCCATACAAAAGAATGTATCTAAAACTATTGAACGTACTACATTTACAATATTACTTGAAAATTTACTTACAAATGCATGTAAATTTTCTGATGAATGAAGTGTTATAGAGATTGGTCTTAATGAAGAGAAGATGTGGGTACAAGATACATGAATATGAATAGCAGAAGAAGAGCTTAGTCAAATATTTGAAAAATTTTATAGGACAACTCCTTGAGTAGAAGGATTCTGAGTAGGACTCAGTATTGTTAAAAGGATTGTAGACTTCTATAAATGGAGGATTACTGTTACAAGTATTCAGGAGAAAGGAACATGCTTTACCATTTACTTTGATAACTAGAATGAAATGAAAAATATACTATTAATTGAAGATAACAAAGAAATATCTGATTCAATAAAGGAGTATCTTGAAATTGAAAATTATACTATATCACAAGCTTTCCGTTGAGATGATTGACTTGATATGGCTACTGATAAAGAATATGATCTGATATTACTTGATTTGATGCTTCCATGAATAGATTGAATGAGAGTTGCAGAGAAAATATTACAAAGGAAGCAAGTGCCAATAATCATGATTACAGCAAAAGGATGAATCAATGATAAACTTGAGTGATTCCAAAAAGGAGCTCTTGATTACATTGTAAAACCCTTTGATTTACGAGAGTTACAAGCACGTATAGAAGTTATGCTTCAAAAAGGATCATCATGATTAATTGATTCCCCAGTACAAAACAGTAGTATACATGAATTTGATGGAGTAAAAATTGATATGAAAAAGAGATTATTTATTGTGAATTGAGAAGAAGTAAAATTGACACAAAAAGAGTATCTTATTTTAGAGCTTTTGCTTCAACATAAATCAAATCCAGTGGCAAGAACAGACATAATAGAACACTTATGGTGATGAGATAGTCTCTTTGAATGAGATGGAAAACTTGATGTGTATATTTCTAATATTAGAAAGAAACTATCAAAAAACTTGATAGAGACTATCAAGTGATATGGGTATAAGGTTTCTTAGTATTCTATATTCCTTCTTGAAAAAAATGCTTGTAGGCTTCTTCAGTAATAATTCATTTTTCTTCTAATTCTTGAGCATATCTCTCCATAAGAATCATTCAATGCTTTCTTCACATTTCAATATTTTGTTGAATTTGATTAAGTTGTCATTCTCTTATGAGACTTTTAATAGCAGTGTTCATGTGCATAAGTTCATATATCCCTACAATTCACGATTCATCAGCTTTTTGAACAAGCCTTTGAGACAGTACTCAAGAAAGAATATCTCAGAGCTTATAACGAACAGCATTTTGAAGATCTGGTGGGAAAAAGTTAATGAGTCTTGTAATTGTTTGTACACTCCCAGATGTATGCATAGTGGAAATAACTAGGTGCCCAGTCTCAGCTAGTTCCATGGCAGCTTCTACCGTTTCTGTATCTCTCATTTCTCCAATTACAATAATATCTGGGTCTTCTCTCATAGCTGCTCTCAGAGCTGTCTCAAAACTTTTTGTGTCATTTCATATTTCTCTTTGAGAGAATAAGCATTTATTATTTGTAAATACAAATTCAACAGGATCTTCAATAGTAAGTATATGTTCACTCCTAGTCTTGTTTATCTCATTGAGTATTGATATCATAGAAGTAGATTTACCAGAACCTGTTGGTCCAGTTACAAGGATGAGTCATTGTTTTGCTTTAATGAACTTTTTTACTCATTCAGGCAATCAAAGTTTCTCCATTGGAATTGGATCTGACTCTATTCTTCTTAATACAAAGGAAATTTTTCATAATCTAAAAAAAGCATTTACTCTAAAAGATGTATTATCTTCAGCAATAAAAGCAAAGTCAGCATCCTTTTTTTTAAAAAATTCTTTTGCACGTTCTTGATTATTATTCATTAATTCTAAAAGAATTATTTTTGATTTAATATCCGTAATTGTTCCTGCTTCATGTTTTGTAGTAATTTTTTTCTTTATTCTGTATGATACAGGGAGTCATGAAGAAATATGTATATCAGAAGCCTTATGCTTAATTGCATAGTTAAGAATTTGCATGAGGAGAGTTTTTTGAGACATAGTACAGTGATGATAAATAAATATATAACATATTATACTATATTACTTAACTTATTACTATGAATATATAAAAAATAGTTATTTTCATTATTGCATTTTTTATAAAACAATGTATAAAATAAAAAAAGAAGGTGATTTCTCATCTTCTTATTCTATTTTAAGTAATTTTTAACAACTACATCAGCTTCCACAACCACCAGGTGCGCATCATCATCCTTCTCAGCCACCAATAATACTGGTAAACATTGATTTAAGTTCATCAGCTTCAGGAACCATTCATTCAAAGATTACATCTTTAAAGTCAATAGCTTCTTCTTCAATGATCAAAGCAGGAGATTCTTTGATTCCAAGTTCAGTTTTCAATGCTTCATCAGAAGTCTCATTAACCTCTATGAAATCTACAAGTCAGAGCTCCTCTAAGACATTCTTTACAGCAGAGAGGAGTTCTCATTTTTTGTCTCATTCTCAAAATATATGTACTTTCATATGATCTGATTTAGGTAAATAAACAATATTATTTTTCTTCTGATGTATTATCAGTATCAGTTTTTTCTTCATCAGTTATATTTCATTCAGCTTCACCAGTTTCTCAAACAGGAGCACTAAGATCTTCAGCAACTTTTGGTTTTGAAGCTACAGCTATAGCATCTTCTGGGTGAAGATTATGAATTTCATATTTTTCCTCATTAATTCAGAGATCAGAAACTCTAATGACATCATCAAACTCTTTTAGTAGAGATAGATCAGCTTCAAATGAATCTATGAGATCTCTTGGAAGACAGCTTATTTCTATTTCTTTTACATTTTCATTCAGAAGAGCTCATTCTTTAACTGCAAGAGAGTTTCATACAAACATAACTGGAATCTTTGTAGTAAGCTTTTCTCATCTAGTAAGGGCATAAAAATCAGCATGAATAATTTCTCCGCTTACTGGAGCTTTTTGTATTTCTTGAAAGAGAACTTCAATCTCTTCTCATTCAACACTTAAAACAACAATATGGCTTCAACCTGCAATTCTATGAGTTCTGAGCATGTCTGAAGCATCAATTTTTAAGCTTATTGGGTTTTGGGTTTTCCCATAAACATTAGCTGGAACAATTCTTTGTTGTCTCAGATATTTTACTTTTTCTTCTGGGGCTCTTTTTTGAGCTTGTAATACTAAATTTTCCATCTTTTAAGAGTATATTTTATTGATATAAATTGGTAATTATTTCAGAAAGTGAACCCTGGTAGTTTGAGTAACGAGTTTCTTTTAGAAATCATGCAGAATTTTATAGATTTTTTCTAAAGTTGCAAATTTTTTTCAATTCCTTACTCTAGAGTAAAAGTAGTATTTATTATCAGAGTAAGATATAAAAAATAAAATATGTCAACAAAACAAGTATGAGATGTTTGAGAACTCATAGCTATACAGTATTTACAATCTCACAAATATGTGATAATTACCACTAATTATAAATTTTGAAGAGCTGGAGAGATTGATGTTATTGCAGTTAAAGAAGGACTTACAGTATTTATTGAAGTGAAGTATAGAAAAACATTATCATTTTGAACTCCTGAAGAATCAATTACACAATCAAAGCTTAGGAAATTTAGGAAAACTATTGATTTTTATTGCCTTAAAAATTTGGTGGATTATGAAAAAATACGATTTGATGTTATAACTATTGTCAAAGAAACATCATCTCATAAGCTTACTCACTATAGAAATATAGCTATATAAAAAAACAAGACTCTCAATTAAGAATCTTGTTTTGGAATTATTGAATCGATAGCTGCAAATGTTGCTTGTTTTCATTTAGGAACAATAACTGTGACACTATCTCATATTTGTCATCCAAAGTGTGTGACAGCAGCTGTTAATAGATTGTAACTGACTCATTCAACAAGTGTTTGATATTTTCATTTCTCTTCTGTAAGCAATCATACTTTGTGCTCTCTTTCTATTGGAGCTATTTGTTTATAGAGCATCTTTCAATTCCCATTGATAGTAAGTTTCAGCTTATCTCATTGAACCAGTTTTGATTTACTTGCATAATTTGCAGGTATTGGATATTTATTGCCATCAGCTCCAAGCATTTCATCTCATGTAAAGACTCATTCTACAATTGTTGATTCATCACTATTATATGAATGAAGGCCAGATGTATCAAGATCAATATCTTTTCAGAGATCAATATTGTTATCTTTTACAATATCATTGAGGAGTTTCTTTGCATTTTTTAATGATTTTTCAGCAGTCACAATAAAATCTTTTATAGCCTGGAGTTGATTTTTATTTTTCATTTTTATTTTTATATTAAAAGTATTAAAAGTATTATATTTTTTTTATTTCATTTTGTAAAGTAAAAAGGGGCTTTATTTCATTTTTCTCCTTTACTATTTTTCTTTTAGTTGCCAAGTAAAAAAAATAGCTATATAAAAGGAGGATTGTCAAGAATAATAAGTATCATATATTATTGATTTTGTTTAAAAAGAAATTGAAAAAATCATATATTTTCCTACTCTATATAAAAATTTATAAAAAAATATAAAAGTCAAAAAATGAATATGTATAAAAACATGGCACTTGTTTCAAAAATTATTATTCTATTATTAATAATTTTCCCATTATTAGCATTGAGGTATATGGATGCTCTTATGATAGTGATATCATTTTTATTCTTACTCATGAATGTTATATATGTTCATAAAAAAAAATATGCCCATGCAATAGAAGTAGATGCATTTCTTTCTTTTATCTTTTTACTCAATATGTTGTGATTTGCATTCTTTTTTTCCTCTCAGACCTCGTTTTGGTATGATGAGGTTATGCATTTACTATGAGGAATTTCATGAGCCATAATGCTCTATGTGCTAGCTTTTAAGTCACATTTGTTTTGAAAAATAGAGGCAAAGAGATACACAAAAGCAATACTTCTATTATGAATGACCACATGTTGAGCAGTTTTTTGGGAGGTATTTGAGTTCTGTGTAGATCTATTATTGTTACCAACTATCTCAATGCAATCAGATATAGGAATATCTCCTAATACTGATACCATGACAGATATAATTTTATGAATCTTTTGAGGAGGGATTGTTTCATTTTTATATGGAAAGAAAATCATTTTCAGCCCTTAAAAAGTATAAAGAGATATATTGAGATAAATACTACATTTGAAAGGATTAGATATAAAACTAATCTTTTTTTGTATTTTTTTTATTAAGAATATACTGATTTCAGAATTTTAATAATTAACTAAAAAATATGAAAAAAGTTGCTGTAATACAAAGTTCTTTAAGAAAAGATTCAAACACAAGTATTTTGTGTAAAACATTTATTAATAACGCAAAGAAATCAGAGATTGATATTGAATATATTGATTTGAGAGATATCAAACAGCAATTTTGTGATTGAAGAGATCTGTCAGATTATAATGATGACCTTAATAGTGTATACAAAGTTTTAGAATGATGTGATGTGATAGTTTTTTGAATGCCAGTTTACCAATACACAATGAGTGGTGTATTAAAAAATTTTATTGATATTTGTGGTGGGGCTGTATCTTGAAAAAATATTTGAATATTGGTGAATTCATGATGACCAAATTGCTATATGGCTTCAAGAGATTTATTTGATGCACTTTATTATGAATATGGAACAAAAAATATTGCTCCAACACCATTCACATGGTCAATGGACTTTAAAGATTGAGAAATTACAAATACAAAGGCTATTGAAAAAGTTGAAGAGTTAGTTAGAAATATTAAGGCTCTCCAAAAATAAATTATGAATAAAGCTTATATATTCTGTTGTATGGAATACTTTTAGCAATAATTATTGTTCTTAGCTTATATATCATACTACAAAAAGGTGTGTAGTTATTACATTTTGTATCTTATGAAAAAACATTTATTCACAAGTGAGAGAATAATCTTTTGTGAATTGAGGACAGAAGACTACATAGATATACTTAATTTACGTAAAAATACTCATGTACGTAAGTATTTATGATGACCAGTAGATGAGTGAAGTTTTGATTTACAGTTTCGAGAAATGCTAGATACACAAGAGCTAGAGATATATTTTATTTTAAGAAATAAGCAAGATCAAAAATTCATTTGAATTTTATGTGTTACAAAATATCATTGATCTGAAGATTATGAGCTTTCTTATGAAATAAATCCTGACTTCTGGTGAAAGGGATATGCAAGTGAATGATGTAAAAAAGTACTGGAATATGCTTTTTGAAGTCTTTGATTAGCAGAGATTTATGCAGAAACTCAAGAAAAAAATATTGCTTCAATTAGGTTATTAGAAAAATTAGGCTTCACAAAAAAAGATAGGTTAATAAGATTTGATGAATGGCAGGGGGTTTATTTTTTAGAAAAGTAGTGATGAAAATATTTGGAATTATTGCATCTATATTATTGTTATTAGTATGAGGAATGTTGTTTGTAATAAAACAGCCAATTTTTTTTACCGATAAAAAGATTGAAGACACTATACAATGATCTGATTCAAAGAAGCTAGAAGAGCATGTAAAGATACTATCAAGTGGAGAGAGGTTTACTGATATATGACTTGAAAAGGCAAGCATATATATATTGAGTATTTTGAAAGAGATTGGTATTGATGAAAGCGGTATAGTGATACAAGAGTATTCTGTCTGAGATAGAAATTACCATAATATAATAGTAAGATTAGATAGCATTTCAAAGAAAGAAGATTTACGAACCTATGTGGTCTGAGCACATTATGATGGACATGGATTACTCCCATGAGCAGATGATAATGCTAGTTGAGTAGCAGGGCTTTTAGAAATAGCAAGAATCCTTCCAGGATATATGGAGCGAGCAAATAAGAATGTTGAGCTTGTGTTTTATTCAACTGAAGAGATGCCAAATTTTTCTACCCAAACTATGTGAAGTTATATTCATGCAGCAAAAAATCAAAATATTGAGCTGGCAATTATTTTAGAAATGATTTGATATTTTAGTGATGAAAAATGAAGTCAGAGTTTTCCAATAAATGCTATGAAATATTTGTATTCAGACACATGAGACTATATTGCTCTTGTTTCTAATTTTAGTAATTTTGGATCTGTAAGAAAAGTAAAGAATTTGTTTCAATCTTATCTATGAGATAACTCGAGCATTTGATTAGACTCAATAAATGCTCCATCTCTGCTTGTTCCCCAAATTAGCTTTTCAGATCATTCAAGTTATTGGAAATTCTGAGTACCTGCACTTATGATCACTGATACTGCTTTTCTCAGGAATAAGAATTATCACACTCCAGAAGATACATATGAGAAGCTTGATTATGAGAGAATGAAGGAAGTAGTTGATGCTACTGTGTATACAATTTTATATATAGATAAATAAAGAGATGAATATTAAACATATAGTCCTTGATGTTGATGGTGTAATTATTTGAAATAATTGACCGTTTCCTAGTGAAAAAATTATGCAGAAACTTTCTCAAATTCAAAAATCATGAATTAATATAAGCTTATGTACTGCTAAGCCCATTTTTTCAATCCAGAAAATTACAGAACAGGCTTGACTACAAACACTGCATATTTCAGACTGATGAAGTGTGATTATCAATCCAGTGAATAATAAAATATTAGAGGAGAATATCATAGAACAAGGGATTGTAGTAGAATTAGTAAAGACATTATTAGAAAGATGAGTATATACAGAACTCTATACAAGTGAAGACTATTATATTATGGATTGAGGAATGTGTGATATTACAGTGAAACATAATACTGTATTAGAGAGAGGTCCTCAATCAATTGATAATCTAGAGGATTTTATATCTAAAAATTGAATAATTAAAGTAATGCCAATTGTTGAAAGTGAGTGAGATAGAAAGATGGTAGAAGAAGTATTTCATAATTTTTCAGACACTCTTAATCTTGCTTGGTGAGTTCATCCTGTGATTCTTCCACTTCAGTTTTGAATTATAACTCATAAAGGAATTACAAAATGATGAGCAATGAAAAAGATACTAGAACACTATAATTGTGATATTGAAAATGTATTAGCTGTTTGAGATTCAACAAGTGATTGGGATTTTATTCAGTACTGTAAATACAAGTGAGCTATGTGAAATGCTAGTGATGAACTTATCAAGAAAGTGAAAAACTCTGAGAATTGATATGTTTGATGAGATGTAGATGAAGATGGCTTATTGGATATTCTTAAATGTTTTTGAGTATAGATTATTTACTTTGAATCTCTATGTGCTGAATCTTTCATTCAAACACAATAATATATTCTTTCCCAGAAAAACTGACATCCTCTCAGTTTTTCTTTTTTCATCTAAAATTAAAGCAGCATAGTACTATTCATGGTTTTTCTTCAAAATATGAGGTTACTTCCCAACTGAGATATTCAAAGGATGCATGAAATTGTCCTTGCATAGTAATGATGTTTTCTACTCATAGATAGAGTCCAGTTGATGGTGAACTATATGTAGTTGAGTCACTCATCATGTGTGATATTGTCTTCATATCGCTTTCGTTTGATGCTTCAAAATACTCTTTAGCAAGTGATATATTGTTCATTGTTGTATCTTTATTTATTAGCTAAATGTTGCTATTTATGATATAAATCATATAAATAGGGTATTGAAAAGCAAATTTATAACATTGATTTTGTATACAAATGACAAGAAAAAAATCATTAAGAGAATTAGAACAAATTCAGACAAATCTTGAATATTCAGATAAGGAGCTGAAAGTTTTTGTGGCAGATATTGTTCCAAAGGAAATTAGAGAGAAACAAAACATGACTGACAGAATGGTTGAGCTTGAAAATTTGGTGAATACCTATGGGGGAGTAGTCATTGTTCAGCATATCCAAAATAAAATGGTTCCAGATTATGATACGTTTATTGGACAGGGAAGACTTGATGAAATTAAAATCGAGATGGAAAGAGAGGGGGCAAACTTACTCATCATAGGGAATGCTCTGAAACCAAAACAAATTCATACACTGAATGAGCAATTGAGAGAAATAGGAGCTAAGGCTTGGGATAGAATTGATCTCATTTTAAAAATATTTGAAAGAAATGCTAAATCAGCAGAGGCAAAGTTACAAATTGAACTAGCTGCTATTAAGCATATGTGACCAAGGATTTTTGGTATGTGAATGGAACTTTCAAAACAATGAGGGTGAGTGGGGACTAGATGAAAATGAGAAACCAATACTGAAATTATGAAGCGTCATTTGAGAAAAAAAGAAGACCACATTAGAAAAGAATTATCTCATTATTCAAAGGTGAGAGAACAGCATAGGCAATGAAGAGCAAGGAAATGAATGAAAACAGTTTGAGTAGTTGGATATACCAATGCCTGAAAATCAACACTCACTAATTTTTTGACTTCAAAATGAGTACTCGCTGAAGATAAGCTTTTTGCTACACTTGGAACCAGTGTGTGAAAAATGTTTGTAGAGGCAAGTTATGATCCAGATACGAATTGCTATATTCCACCAAAAGAAATTCTTATTAATGATACTATTGGTTTTATTAGAGAGCTTCCACCAAAATTGGTTGATGCTTTTTCTTCAACCCTTGAAGACTCTATTGAATCAGATCTACTGCTTCATATTATTGATAGTAGTGACCCAAAAATTGAAGAGAAAATCGAAGTAGTAGAAGAAATTTTAGAAAAAATATGAGCGTCTCAGAAGAGATTATATGTGTTTAATAAGATTGATGAATTAGAAAAAAAAGTGGGGACAACAGGCCTATTGTCGCTACAGGAGTTACAAGAAAAATTTGCAGACTTTAATCCAATATTTGTCAGTGCTTATAAAAGTATGAATATGGAGGAATTACAGAAGCAAATAATTGATAATATATAAAGATGAAAGATTTATTATTAAGTATTAAAAAAATTTATCAAAGAAATAAAGTCATCAAATGTATAGTAAATGTTTTAGCCATATTATTCTATTCAGGATTGTTATTTTCTTCATTTTTCATGATGTGAATTTCGGGAGTAGAATATATAAGTCCAGGATTCTTTATTCTACAATTTATACTTATTATTACTCTTGTTTTTAGGAGGCAAAGAATTTTTTTTATTCTGCCATTAATTGCAGGAAGTATTTTATTTATGTTATGAATATATAATTTTCTGCAGAACAATGTGAAATTCACTGAAAATCCCCAGTTTCATTTAGTTGTGAATGCCAATGATTAAAGAAGTATCATATCTTTTGATCACAGTGTTTATGAAAAAGAAAATCATGCTATAAGTGAGACTGAGATTCAAAAATACAGATATCCTGTGATCAACATAGTCAATGGTAGAGAATAGAAGAAAAAATAATTGTGAAAGCCTAAAAAAATTATAATAATATGAGCTTGTATAGGTTTGAAAAAAACTTTCTTTTTCAATAAAAGTTTATATAATTCAAAAAAATTAGTTTATCAATAATTTTAGGGGTTTGAGTAAAGATCAAAAGGAGATAGAAGAACATGATGAAGAGAGAAGTTTTTCAGCTGAAATTATAGATTTTTTTAAGGACCTAGTAATAATTGTAGTAGTAGTAAAATTTATTACAGTATTTTTGGTTTCTATATTCATTATTAATGGTCAGTCAATGTATGCTTCATACTATGACAAAGAATTTATTCTGGTTGATAGATTCTCAGCATTAGAGCTTGGAAGCATAAAATCACAATCAGTAAAAAGAGGTGATGTTGTTGTTTTTAAGCCATGAGTAAGTAAAACAAAAGAGTATTTTATCAAGAGAGTAGTGTGAATGCCATGAGATGAAATTAAAATTGAAGAAGGACAGGTATACTTAAAAAAATGATGAAAAGGAGAATTTAAACTTCTAGATGAACAGTATCTCAATAAAGATAATTATTGAAATACTCAAGTTGATGGAGGGAAGAAATCAAATATTTATTCAGTTCCAAAAGATAAATATTTTGTAATGTGAGACAATAGAGGACATTCAAGTGATTCAAGAACATGTTTTAGCTATAGTTGTAATGCTACTTCTAGAGATAATTTTATCTGAAAAGAATACGTGGTTTGAAAAGTACTTCTTGATTTTTGATATTTCAACTTTAAAGAATTTTCATTTTCACATCCTGATATTGATGATGCTTCTTGAGAAGGAATTATTACAAAACCTAGATGGACAGCTTCACCTGATAGTTATGAATATTAAAATATTTCCTCAATTGTAGGGACAGCATACCTGCTGTTCCTATTATTTTTTAACATTGTGATTCATGAATGCTTTTTTTCTCATTGATAAACCCATATGAATATCAAGTTTTGATGTTATAAGAAAATTGAGAAAACAATTATGAATTAAAAAAATGTGACATACAGGGACACTTGATCCACTTGCATCTGGTTGTTTATTAGTTGCTGTAGGAAATTATACAAAACTTATTCCATACTTAGAGAAGGCAAGAAAAACATATCAATATAGAGTAGAGCTAGATGGAACAACACCTTCAGGAGATTTGTGAGAAGAAGTTACCTATATATCTGAAGAAGAGAAACAAAAATATGCTACAGAATTAAGTCTCGAGCAGGTAGAAAGAGTCATAAAGAAAAAATTTCTATGAGAAATTACTCAAAGACCACCTCAGTTCTCGGCATTAAAAATTGATGGAAAGAGAGCTTATCAGTTAGCAAGGGAATGAGTAGAAGTGAAGATGAAAGAAAGAGCACTTACTGTTTTTTCCCATAAAATTTTATGATTTGGATATCCTCATCTAGATTTAGAAGTAGAAGTGAGTGCTTGAGCGTATGTTCGTTCACTGGCAGTAGATATATGAGCAGAACTGTGAACTTGAGGATATGTATCAAAACTCAGAAGAACTCAAATAGAGAATTTGAACATTAATATTGCTAAGAATATTGAAAATGTATCTGAAGAAT
>CALDZW010000033.1 GCA_937944175.1 uncultured Candidatus Altimarinota bacterium | reverse complement strand
CTTTGAGCTTCGCTATGATCTACAATCAAAGGAATATAATCAAGATCATATTTTAGAGGATCATGAATATGCTTCAACTCTTGTCATTTGAGTTCTGGAATATATTTGAGAATAAATTGAGCTTGTGGGTCAAACTTAGTTGACTGGAGGATTGGACTAAATATTCTGAGAGGTTTAGGATCTGCTCAGATACTGGCTGACCACTGCCAGTTACCAAAATTTATATTTTCATCATAATCAAGAAGGTGCTTTTTAAAAAAAGCTTCTCACCATTTCCAGTCAATAAGGAGATCTTTTGTAAGAAAAGAGGCTACTATCATACGAGCCCTCCCATGCATCCAATTTGTCTCAACGAGTTGTTTCATGGCAGCATCAACTACTGGATATCATGTTTCTCAATTACACCATTTTTTAAAATTCTCTGAATCATGTCACCATTCAATATAACGTTTTTTTTCTTGAAAAGCATACTCTTTAGCGAATGGAAAATAATGATTAATATGTTGCCAAAATTCCCTCCAAGCAAGTTCACTTATATAACTTGGAGATTTTCATTTGGCCATTTGATATACTTCCCTAACTGAAAATATACCAAAACGTAAATAGGGTGAAAGACGAGAAGTTCCATCTTTATCAAGATCATTTCTATAGGCATCATAGAGATCATAATGAAAACTCTCACTTCTTCTTTTTCAGAAATCAAGAGTGAAGTATGGATGGTTTCATCAGGGCATCTTTTGGTCTAAAAATTCTTGAACTGATGAATAATCACTACTTGATTCCATATATATACTCCCCCTAGTTTCTTTTATTATATGTAAAATACCTAATTGTTTTACTGAGTTAGCTCTTAATTCTTGAGGTAAAATATCTTTCTCTAAAAGCTTTTTTTGCCACAATTTATAAAATGGAGTAAATACTTTTCTTTGCTCTACCTCACATGGTTCCAACATCAAATAATCTCCACTCAGTTCAAAATTCACTTCCCTACTTTGACAAAATAATTCTATACTATCATCTCTTTTTGTTCCATACCTTGAATAACTTCTATTAGCAAATACCCCTGTTATTCAAAAGTCTTTTACTAGCTTTTCAATAATTATTTTTGGATCACCATGAAATATATGTAACTCTAATCATTTGCTTCTCAATTCAAAATCAAGAGCTATAAGTATCTCTTTGAGGAACAAAAATTTCTTATCTTCTAGTCATAAAAAATCAGGAATAATATTTGAATCCAAAATAAAAATAGGAAGAACCTCATCTGATCAATCCAAGCAATTATTCAAACCAGTATTGTCATGAATTCTCAAGTCCTGTCTAAACCAGAAAATTGATTTTTTTGTCATTTTTATTATTTTATGAAATAATTTGGTATAAATTTTGGAGTATTGTTTTTATACTGTTCCCAATTGTCCTTTTTTTGATAACGTAATTCTTTCATAGAAACTCCTGAAACAAAAAGTAAAAGAGTCGATATGGTCAGAAAACCTAACAAACCTAGGTATCAAAATTGCAATGAAATTACCATAATTCCTCACCAAAAAACCATCTCTCATAAATAATTTGGATGTCGTGAATATTTGAATAATCAACCTGTATAGATCATATTTTTTGGTGGACTATCTTTTATATATCTATCTAGCTGCCAATCAGCAATTGTTTCATATATTAGGCCCACAGTACTAATAACTCATCCACTCATTAGCAAGAATATATTATTCATTTCTCCAGAGCTGAAGATTATATACAGTGGTAAAGATACGATCAATAACAGCACCATTTGTAGTATATAGACCTGAAAAATACTACGTATATAGAAATGCTTCCACTGCTTTCTCCAAGCTGCATACCTTGGGTCTTCTCATTTTTTTCATATTTTCTTCTTTCCTATATGAATGCTAATTCTCAAAGACCATACAGTAATTAACAGTAGTACTATTATCTTCCCTAAAGAATAATCTCATGCTCCAAAAAATAACACTGTAGCCACTATCAAAAAACCTATTCACCAAAAAATATCTACAATAGAGTTATCTTTTAATCTTATTGATAATAAAAAAAGAAGTACATAGAAAATTCATAACGTATATATAGTAGTAATTATCATTTCTTTTTAAATAAATAAATATTTTCAATTATATAATCACAATTTGCAATATGATTTATTTTTAATTGAAGATGGTTATTTGTATCCCCCTCTAAAAAAATCATTAATTTTCATGTTCTAAATATGCTTCATAAAACCCCCGTATTCCTTGTGTTTATAGACTTAATTTTACCTATATCAATAGAAGTAACATGTCTCTTAAAAAATCATTTTTGATCTACATATTTGATTACTGAGGGAGTAATAATACAAAAACTCATCTTAAAAAAGATCAGGATTCTTATAATATATAATACAGTAAATAAAAGTAACAATGATAATATAATTTCAGCTTTTATCATTAAAATTCATTCAATTGAAAATGTTAAGGATCATATAGATGCTATGGTTCAAATCATAAACAACATTACTTCCAAAAATAGTAGAACAAGTGAGAATTTTATAAGCAAAGAAAAAGTATCGGTTCTTCAATCAAAGTCAGATTCTTTTTCAAATAAATACTTTTCATTTAGAAAAGCACGCTTAAAGAGGACTACTACAATAATAGTCCATACAATATAAAAGAACAAACCAATTATGTAGATTGTTTCAGTAAAGAATCACATATTATCTGGTACAATAACATAATTCAATAAATATCCTCCTAAAATTATAATAATTGAAATAATGAATACAATAAGAATTTTTACTAAAGCTATAGGGTGTTGTTTAAAAAGAATCACATGGTCATTACTTTGCTTTGCTTTTATAAATTCAAAAAGGTCAAAATTTGTATCAAAATTTGATAAAATCTTCATAATATAAATATTAACTAGTAAATATTATCTTAATGTATTATTAGATATTTTTATTGTAGCAAGGAATACACATAAAAACTTGTAAGACTGACCATCATTCAGACAAAAGTTCCCCAAGCAATATCTACTATTGTGAAAATAGTAGAATAATTTTTCAAGAAAGTAAGGTTAGTAAGATCATACATAGCATAGCTCATACAACCAAGTAATGCTCCATAAAGTGCAATCTCCTTATATGTTGTAAATTGCAATGTTACAAATATCACAATCATAGATGAAATAACTGCCCAAGCAAGTAATCCAACTCATAGCCTCAGTCTTATACTACCCTCTTCAACTTCAACCATGTTTCAAAATTCTCTAATAATGAAATCCTTTGTTACAATTCCGAGCCAAATATAATCCATGATAAGCAGTGTCAAAAATGCAACCAAAAAGACTATTATATACTTATATATTTCCATATAAAAAAATTATTAGATAAACTAGTAACAGTGTACAGACTTTAGTCAAAAATTAAAATGTTTTATACTGCCTCAAAAAATTCTCCATTTTTCTTCCCTTTGCTAATTCATCTATGAGCTTATCAAGATATCTTACTTTCTGAGTAAAAGAATTATTAATTTCTTCAATTCTATATCCACAAATTACTCCTTTTATCAGATGAGCATTATCATGAAGAGTTACTCTCTCAAAAAACTCCTCAAAGCTTAGTTCATCTTCTCTAAGCTTTTGAATGTATTTTGTATCAAATCCAGTAAGCCATTCAATAACTTCATACAATTCCAAAAGTATCCTTCATTTCTTTTCAACCTTTGTTATATAATGTGGGAATACTTATGTAAAAGTCATAGTTCGAATCATATGGTTGTGTTATTCTGTTGTTTTCATTTACAAGCTATTAGAATGTAATATTTAACTTTTTATCAAAATATTCAAAAAATTAGCATTTTTTTCTCAAGATTTGATAATAACTGGATCATCAATAATTCCACCAATCTCATTCATTACTGGTTCAATACACACAAAATCTTTTCCAGCTAAAGACCACACCCAGAATTTTTTATACTCTCGAGAAGCTTCTAGAATAAGTTTTCCTAATCATGGAACCTTAACTTCAAATGCTCATCAAGGATTATCAAAAGTTATCGTTCAACCATTT
>CALDZW010000032.1 GCA_937944175.1 uncultured Candidatus Altimarinota bacterium | reverse complement strand
ATTGAAAAGGATTCTTTAGCAGCACCATACAATCTTGATTTTTATTGGTCAGATCACTGAACATCTGAAGCATGAAATCTTAACTTTCATTGATCACAAGACTCAGGAGCATTAGTTACATTCAAAAATGATGGAAATGTTTGAATTTGAACAGCAAATCCAAGTGCTGATTTACATATTGCTTCAAACTCATCATATCTTTGGTTACAAGATACAGATGCTATTAATTGAACTTGAGGCTTAACTGCAGCATTAAAATTACGAGACTCAAGTTGAGCATGAGCTGGATTAATTGGCTTTGATAGTTCTTCAAATCAGACAATGAGAATGTATAACTACACAGGAAGTCCTATAGCAATATGATCATCTCCAAGCTTTAACACTGTAAATATACTAGGGAATGGTAATGTTTGAATTTGAGATACTAACCCTTCTCATAAATTAACAGTCGAAGATAATGATGATGGACTAAAATATGTAATAAGAGCTGAAAATAATAGCTCAGGAACATGAGCAGTTACAGGTTTATGGCTTCAATCAAATGGTAATAATGCTGTTATAAAGTCATATAGTGATAATCATGCATCAAAGCCTGAATTAGTTGAATTTGGTACAGTTGCATGACAAACTGATGTTTCATTAATTGCTTGATGAGAATCAAGAGTGCTTATACAAGATAATGGTAATGTTTGAATCTGAACAACTACACCAAGTGATAAGTTAACTTTGTCATGAGGAACATTAACAGTTCAAAATTCAACAACATCAGGTTCACCTGATATGGGGTTGATCTGAAAAATAAAAATTCAACATGAAAATGGTTATAATAGTATTGCAGGTTATGAAAGATGATTAAGTCTTTCTTCTACTCCACAAGCAGAATTTGATTCACATATATTTATCGCTTGAGATTTGGTTCCAGCATATGAGGGAAATGTTTCAATTGGTAATACTTGGGCATATGAGAAACTCCATGTTGATTGAGCAGCTATATTATGAAACACAACTAATGTTTGTAATGGATTGAATGCATGAGCTATCAAATTTAATGCAGGGCAATTTCAAGGATGTACTGGTACAGCTTGGGTAAATCTACATTAATACTGTAAAAGTAGTTGTAATGCAAAGAGTAAAAATAAAAAAAGCCGTGAGGCTTTTTTATTTGAGTCTATAATTTGATTTCAGTCATTCATATGTCCCAAGAACAATATTCTTTCAAAGACACTTTTTACAAGTGAAAATATATTCTCATGGCTTGTCTCTATTTGTCTCAACAATGATTTTACAGTCTTTACAATAAAAACTAATATCTCATCTATCTTGGTTGAATTGCTCTCTTTTATCTCAGTATTCATCAATATTAATGAGGTCTCAGAAATTACTCATAGGGGAAGTTGTTAATGGGTATTAAAATTATTTTAGATTAAGAAAATTCTGGAAAGCTCAGATCTTTATAACCTCTTTCTCTTAAGTAACAGAAAGAATTCAATAAGTCTGTACTTTAGAATAAACTCATTAGGTTCTCTTCTTTGACTTCTACTTGTATAACATCTTTGTTTATAAGCTCAATATAACATCTGAGAGTTGCTTCCACATCAGTGAGTGCATCATGAGCTCATATGAAATATTCTCAAAAAAGTTTTTTGTGAAGCTCTCAGAGCTTAGGGCGTTTATATCATTCAGCTTTTTCATCCCTCTTAGGAATTTTACAGTGATTAATACTACTGTTCATTGTACAAATAACTTGTTTTGGTTTGTACATATATTCTTTTTCTAACCTTCTAAGCTCTAATTGAACCATAGATTCATCATATTCAATGTTGTGTCATATAATAACATCAGCATTATTAATAAGCATGACTATTTCTTCATATACTTCAGTAAAAATAGGTTTTCATATCATATCTATGTCATAGAGATGATGGACCTGACTTGAAGCAAAGGGGATAGGCTTTCAAGGATTAATCAAGATATCAATTCTTTTTGTTTCTGAAAAACTATATTCTCATGCAATGTTTCATGAAATATTTCAAAGTATTGCAGCAAATTGAATTATTTGTGGTTGTTTATTTAGGTCAGGTTCTTTTTTGTTAATAAATCATGTTGTTTCAGTATCAAAGACCAGTATGTTCATATGAGTTAGAAAAAATGTATTATTATTTTAGTGTATGGATATTTAGTCAAAAATCAACTAATCCATTTTGTATTTACAATATTAAAAAGACAGTTTTTTAAAACTGTCTTTTTAATATTTTGAGAATTATTTTTTGAGCTGGTAGTAATTTCTTCAGACTCTCTCTATTACAGACTTATTTTGTAAGTTCATGTAGATTGTTGTCTTTTTTACATTTCTAATTGCAAGTACTTCTTGAGCAATTTCATCTGTACTCATAGGAGCATCATTTTTTTCAAGGACTTGAATAATAACATCAAGGACAGTACCTGGTTTAAATCACCATGATTTAAGGGCATAGATTCATCTTCAAATTAACACGAATTCTTGATTTCTAATGAGCTCATTATGGATAGTGTTTACTTTTACACTTTCTCAAAGATATTCAGTAATTTTGTTTGCAATATCAACAAAATGCATAGGTATTTTTTCTTTCTTCATTACAAAGATTGTTTTATCTTTGAGAGTTTTTGGATTAAGAATTTTCCATCTTGTGAGACCAATAAGTGTTTCTTCTCACTTAACAATATCATCATAAATATCTAGACAACTATCAATAAAAGCAACCTCAAGGTTAACCTTTCCAGTGAATCTATTTTGAATAGCTTGATAGAGATCTTTTCTTTCCATTACATCTTTTTTTCTTTTCAAGATCTTAGTAGCCTCTTTATGAATGGCATCAATAAGGTGTTTTGATATTTTTGTTTTGTGAAAGTATGTTTGAGTTCCAAGCTTAGGTTTTGATTTAAGAATCTCAAAATCAGATTGGATTACAATCTCAATTATTGAAACATTAACATTTTTTTCTAACTTAAGATCTTTTATTATTGTACTAATAACCTTATCTTTAACAATGACTCCTCATGAAATATTTATAAGTTCAAGTGCTTTTTCTTGAATTTGTCAAAGAATAGTAGTTTTGACAATTCTTCCAATTTTTTTAATTCCTGAATTTTCTATTTGTCTTACTCTTTCTCTTGTTATTGGTTGAGAGAAAGAATTTCCTATATTTTGCAGTGTTTGTTTCTCTCATTCTAAACCAAGCCTTTTCCCCATTACAATCTGTTCTTTTTCTGATAGATTTTGAAGTGCTTTCTTGAATGACTGAACCACCTCTACATTACTTATTACACCTGCCATTATATCATTGATAAAGTTATAAGTTTAGTGAATATCTCACTGTATTTTTATTTTTTTATATTTTCATTTCTATCCTTTTTAACTTATCTAAATATAAGATTACTTTGACAAAAGTCAAATTTTAAAAGGGGAGTTTTGTTATTTTATCAATATTTTTAGGTGTTTCTTTATAGCTATCTTTGCTCTTTAAATCCTTGTGAAATAAATATTCTTGTCATGTTTGTTTCATTTGAAGGAAAAGAGAAGAAACAAACATCACTATGGATCAAACAAGTGCTACAGTTATTCATCCATTAAATGATATCTTGCTAACAAAGATATATAATCAATTCAGTATAACAATTGAATTAAGTATTGATAAAACAATAAATATACTACTCACAATATATATATGTGAATTTTTAATAGAATGATTGAGAAATAATTTAACCTTTTGTTTTATTTTTTGAGAAAAAAGTGTGAATAATATTATGCAGCAAAAACTACCAAGAACATAGCCATTAACTCAAATTATTGGCGAGAATGCTCCATTACTAATAGAAGTATCAGGAATACTAAACCATGGGAGAAAAAAAGATATGACAATGAGCATAATTCAAATTGAAAGTGAAATTTCTTCAAATGAAAACCCCCAGCTTTTTATATGTATTTTTTTGAGAAAATGTAATAATTTTCTACGAAGAATTCTATCATTTTTATTTCTACTCATTTATTTTTTGTATTATAATTGTGATTGTTAGAGATCATATAAAAAAAACATGAACTGACAAGGAGATTTTTTGAAAAATCTTTTGTTTTAATATAAAAAGTATATATATTAACTACATTAGTATATAAAAAAGATATATGATTTCACACGTACAATCTCTTGCTATTAATGGTTTAGAATCAACAGTTATTGATATTGAAGTAGATATAAATAATGGACTTCCTGCATTTACTATTGTATGACTACCAGATCAATGAGTACAAGAAAGTAAAGAGCGTTTGAGAAGTGCACTTAAGTCTAGTCAAACACGCCTACCAATGACAAGAATCACTGTGAATTTAGCACCAGCAAGTATCAAAAAATCATGACCCAGTTTTGATCTAGCAATTGCCGTGTGAATACTGAGAAATGATTGATGGATAAATGATAATATACTTATTTCAAATTCAATTTTTGTCTGAGAACTGGCTCTTGATTGAAAGTTGCGTAATACAAATTCAGTACTCCCAATGACAATTGGAGCAAAAGAAAAAGGTTTTACAAGAATATTTCTGCCTTCTTGCAATGCTCAAGAAGCATCTATTATTCCATGAATTGATGTTATTGCAATAGATTCATTAGAAGATCTCATAAAAATATTAAATAATGAGAAAGAGTGTACACCAGAGAAAACACTTGATTTTGAACAATACCAGTCTGAGGGTGAAAGTTCTACTGATACAAGTGACTTTAAGTATGTGATTGGACAAGAACATGCAAAAAGAGCACTTGAGATTGCTGCAGCAGGGGGACATAATCTTATTATGGAGTGACCTCCATGAAGTTGAAAGACCATGCTTGCTAAAGCGTTTTCATGAATTCTTCCAAATTTGAGTGTTGAAGAGTCAATTGAGATTTCAAAAATATATTCAATTTCGGGAATGCTAGATAGTAAGACACCAATAATTAGAGACCGACCATTTAGAATGGTTCATCATACTGCAAGTGGAGTAAGTATTATTTGATGATGAAGGAATGCTGCGCCATGAGAAATTAGTCTTTCACATAAAGGGGTATTGTTTCTAGATGAAATATTAGAATTTCAAAAAACTGTACTTGATGTTTTACGTCAGCCTTTAGAAGATTGAGAAATTACTGTTACCAGAGTAAATGCAAGCTATAAATATCCAGCAAAATTTACCCTCATTTGAGCCTTAAACCCTTGCCCATGTTGATACTTGACTGATGGAGATACTGATTGTATTTGCTCTCCAAAACAAGTACTTAATTATAGATCTAGACTTTCATGACCACTTCTTGATAGGATTGATATTTTTATTGAAGTCCCTAAAGTAGAGACAGAAAAATTTTGAAATAAAGATAATTACACATGAGTAGAATCATCATTCGATATCAAAAAGAGAGTAGAACAAGCAAAAAAAGTTCAAAATATAAGATTTAACTGAACAAAAATTTCAGCAAATTCTGAAATGAAAACAAAAGAAATTAATACATACTGTATACTTGATGAGGAGAGTGAAGCAATCTTAAAACAAGCAGTTACCACTATGAATTTGTCTGCAAGGGGGTATTATAGAATTCTTAAACTTTCTCGTACAATTGCTGATCTTTGATGAGAAGAATTAATAAATTCTTCTCATATTCTTGAAGCATTGAGTTTTAGAAAAAAGGATGAAAACCAATAAATTTGCATTTTTTTTATTTTTCTCTAGTATTCTTTTTACTTGCCCAGGTGGTGGAATGGTAGACACGCACGCTTGAGGGGCGTGTGCCTAAATATGGGTGTGAGGGTTCAAGTCCCTCTCTGGGCACCAATTAATAATTCACAAAAGCTCCTTTCTTATAAAAAGGAGCTTTTTATTTATATTAATTATGAATCAGAAAGTATGGTTTTATTCTTAGAGAAATGAACATATATTATTATACATTCTAGGTATGCAGAAGTAATTTTAATTCGATCAGGTTCAGAATTAGAGTTAGCTATAAAATGATCTGAACATATTAGTTGTGTCTTGAAAAAAGATAAGAGTTGTTAGTATCTGAAAAATCTATTATCAAATAGTATTACATATGATGCAAAATATACTATGGAGTTGTGATGACA
This sequence comes from uncultured Candidatus Altimarinota bacterium, assembly GCA_937944175.1. Lineage (GTDB taxonomy): Bacteria > Patescibacteriota > Gracilibacteria > BD1-5 > UBA6164 > CALLPO01. Next base: position 7,293 of record CALDZW010000032.1, on the reverse strand, counting down.
AATTGGTTTTAACTCTGTCACTAAAAAATTAGAAGTATGAATTGAAGCTCAGACAAGAGCAACAATGGATGAGATAAAGAAAACTCTAAAAGTAAATTGATGGACGATGGATAATATTGTGAAAGCACGCGTGTTTTTAGTTGATATGAATGATTATGAAATTATGAATAAAGTGTATGCTGAGTACTTTCCTAATTGATATTTTCCAACGAGATTTTGATTAGCAGTAGTTGAGCTCCCAGCATGAGCATTAGTCGAAATAGAGTGTACAGCTGTTGGGGATACAATTATTTCTGAATAATTTTGTATGTTTTGAATCCATCAGTATATTATATATAAATATTTGTAATCTGATTTGTATGAACCTAATAAAAGTGTGTGGAGTTTGAAAAGATCTGAAAAGCTATAACTCAATTGATATGATTGGATTTCATTTTATAGATGGTGAGATTGATTCAATTGAACCATCAGTATGTACAGCAATCGATACACCTTACACAACACTACGAGTTTGAGTATTTTGAAAAAAAGATGAATTCTGAAACTGGGGAACATTATCTAAACCTGATTTAGCGGATATTATTTTAAAATCAAAAGATACTAAAATGAACGCTATTCAGATTAATGGAAAATGTGACTTTTCATATCTAAAGAAATTCAGTTTTCTTACAATATTACATATATGCAAGAAAGAAGATATGCCATCTAAAATTGATAAGAATATAGATTTTTTACTAATAGATGACTGTGTATATGATAACATTGATATTGAAGCTTTTTTACAACCCTTTCTTATTAGTGTTGCAAAGTGAATATCTGATGTAAAATGACAAGCCGAAAAATACAATCAAAGTAACTTTTACTCAGGTTTAAATCTAGAAAATTATATAAGATAAAAGCTCACATATATGTGAGCTTTTATCTTATATAATTTCAATTATTCATCTCTGATGACTATGTTCATTTCATCAGTAAGGGTATTGTTATTTTGAAAATTTACTTTAAGTACAACAGTATATTCTCATGCTTTAGAATAGGAATGTGTAGGATTAGCATCAATAGAAACTTCTCAATCACCAAACTCCCAGTAATATCAAGTAATTTGTCCTTCAGACTGATCAGAGGAAAAATCAATCCCTTGATTAGTAGGAGCATTTTTCATACTTGTTATTATTTTAGCTGCTTGTGGTTTAGGTTTTAAAATTAATTTTTTTTCTGTAGTGTACTTTTCTCAATCAGTTGTTACTACTGTGAGCTTAATAATATATTCTCATGGATAAGAGTATTTATGTCATGGATTCACAGCATCTCTTTCTTCTATGACTTTATCTCAGTAGTCATAGATAAATTTTTCAATATTTTTTCATTTTACTTGACTCTTTGAGGCATCAAATTTAACCATTGTAGGAACATATGTACTATCAGGTTGGATTTGGAGATCAACAATTGCATCTTTTTTTATTCATTCAATAAGAATCCTTTCTTCAAGGGTTACTACCTCATCTTTTATCCTTCTATGTTGAAAACGGTATTTTGCAACTATTGAGTAGTTTCATTCAATATCTACAGGAAAATTTAAAATATTTCATTCTTTGTCACTTGTACCATCATCATTAATATCCCATGTTGCTCATTTGAACTCATAAAGAATGTTGCTTGCTTTTACTCTTCTAGCATCAAGCTTTAATTCTGTAGGTACTGGGAGTTCATCAAGATAGTATTCATTATTTTTAGCATCATATCAAATATTCTTAATGAGTTCATCCTTATTATATATACTGAGTCATTCTTTCAATTTCAGTCTTCTTGGAATATTAATAGTTGTTTCAAGTGCTTTGATTTTTCATCTAGAGTCTGTTAACTCAACAACAACCTTGTGCTCTCAATGAGCATTAAATTGGTGAATATATTTTGAAGATTCAGTTACTTGATCAATTTCAGCATCAATACTTTTTATACTATCTTCAATCTTCCATGTGAATGTTTCAATAAAACCATTTCAAAATGTTGTATTTGCATTTTCAACAGAGAATGTATACTGCAAATCATCAACAGGGTCTCTATCAAAAACTATTTCTCATCGGATAGTATCTCAACTTTCCTTTTGAACAACAAATATTTTATCAAGTCTGTTTGATTTTCTTCAAGGCTTGTTTATACGCATTCAAATGAGAGTATCGTCAATAATTATTTTGCTTGGTTGAAAATCATATCAGTTGTAGACAGATTCTAATTCTCATTTATTTCATTTTTCAATAAAAAACCAATCAATTTTCCCAAATGCTTTAAGATCTGTCGCATCAAATCGTATTGTTTTTCCTCAACTCTTTACGGGAGTCTCAACTATCTTAACAATACTCTCAATATTTACAGGAGAAATGTCTATCACTTTTTCAATTTGATTTCCTCTTCTATCAGATCAGATTACTTTTAAGTTGATATTTGATGTTCAAACTCAATCAAAAGAATGTATTAAGACTGGAGAAAGTTCTTCTTTTTTAGAATCTCAAATATTCCAGACATACCTTTTAATTGAGAATCATTTTCTTTCTTCTTGCTTTGCCCAGAATGAAAGGTCGTATTTTAGAGTAATAGGTCATATCAAATCAGAGGTACTGTTTAAGAGAGCTCATTCTTTATCAAATTGATCACTTACCAATTTTCCATTATCAAACACTTGAACTTCTCAAAAGGCCATTTCTTGCCAGTTAGGTAGAGATGATATTTTTCTATCTATAACCATCCAAGCAGTTCAAGTAGCAAATGTTGTTAAAAGTATAAAAAATGAAATGATTCATAATCAAATTCTTTTTTTTCTGTATGTTTTTTTGGTTAGAAGTGTTTTGAATAGAAAAACTGCTAAAAATATTGTTTCAACAAATATAAGTGCAGAAAAAATATACGTGATTATTGTACCAATCAGTGTATTGATATCATTTAAGTTTACTCACAGTGATTGAAAGAATTTAACATCTGCAAGAGTATTTGCATTAAGAACAATAAAACTAATAAATGATCAACCAATAATGAGTGCAATAATTGTAATTATTCAAAAGAAGCTAAGCAGAGTTGCTCACGAGGTTTTTGATTTTACTTTAAGAGATTCAGAGCTATTTATCTCAGTAATCTTAAAGAATATTTTCTCTCATAAATCAGATGGGACAGTTTTGGAGACAAGTTTATATTTTTTTTCTTTAATTTGAGTTTCTCCTTCTCAGTTTTGACTATTTTGTGAATCATCAAGAACTAATTTTGTGAGAGATTTTGCTTTTAGAAGTATTTTACTATATATAGGATATTTGATGTAGTGAACTTCCTTTTCAAGCTTCCCACTTTTCATAGTTACCTTAACATCATTCTCTCAAGGTTCTAGTGTAAATACGTTTAATTGCTTTGATAGTAAAAAATGAAGTACATACTCAAGAGAGTCAATATTAATGTTTATCATCTTTCCTCAACTCATGATATGTGAATCTGACTTTTCTTGTAATTTAGATAATTTGGAATTGTTATTAATTACATCAGAAATATCTCAAATAATAGCTGATTCTTCTTGTTTCTGCTCCTCGATAGATTCTTCTTTTTTGACTTGTTTCTGCTGATCTCTTTTTTCATCATTACTAATAAACTTTTGATTAATAAGATCTTCTTCTGTATTGTCATTGAGAGGATCAATAATAGATGATAGACCCTCTTTAGACGAATTTTCTGTTTTTTGTTGAGTAGTTTGTGATTTCTTTCAAGAACCTCATTTTTGTGAAGAGTCTTTTTTTCATGTATCATCTCAGTTTTCCTCTAAATTGAGATTAAGTTTTGAAGGGTCAAACATCCTTTTTGTATTATATAAGTATTTATTTACTATAATATATCATACTTAGATCCATAAATGCAAGTTTAGTTTAGTGGAAACTAGGTAATTATTATTGACAATAATAAAAGTATAGTTGTAGAACTATACTTTTAGATAAAATTAGGTGTTTATACACGTATTTTCTTTTTGTGAGGAGTATCTTTTTGTTTTTGTACTGGGGGAATAGGAGTATTTGATTTTCTTTGAGGTTGTGCAAAGAGGGGATTTTGGTTACTTTTTGTTTGTATATTTTGTTGTTTTGGAGGAGAAGTAGTTTGTTTTCCTTCAGAAAAATTTTCAAGCATTGATTTCATTTCGTCTTCATTGAGTTCTAGGTCTTTAGCTGAAATTACTCTTTGTTCAACTTCTGAAATAGTGTTGATAGAAAACATTGCTTTAGTGGTCTTATATTCAACATCTCAAATAAGATCTTTAAATTTTTCAAAAGCTTTCTCTTTATAAACAACAAGAGGTTGCCTTTGGGCATATCATTCAAAAGCTACTTCTTCTCTTAATTTTGTCATTGAATGAATGTGTCTCATCCATAGTTCATCAATTGACTGTAAGAGAATTCTTTTTTCAAGAGTATAGAATTCTTCAATATCTCTGGCTCAATCTTTAAGCTTTTCAATTTCTTCAAGCGCAATTTTTGCAAGATAATTAGCTAATCTATTTCCTTCAGAATCTCATTGTACTTCAATCTCTGACAATGTCTCTACATCATCAATTTCTACTTGAGTATCAATAGCTTCAACTCATAGAAATGTATTAACCTTTTTAATAATTTGAAGAGTTTCTATATCTTCAGTTTTGTTGAGTTCAGCAATAGTAAATTTCTTAATTTGACTGGAAATGATTTCAAGTATTTCATCATGAACATTTTCACTTTCTAGAGCAGTATTTCTCTTTGTATAAATAATTTCTCTATGCTTATTCATTACATCATCATATTCAAGAACATGCTTTCTTGAATCAAAATGATGTCATTCAACTTGCTTTTGAACTCATGTTACCTTTTTTGTAAGCATTGAACTTTGTGCTAATGGTTGATCATCTGGAAGAGTAGCAAACATTGGAGAATTAAAAACTCAAAACAGTTTATCTCATCCAAAAATTCTCATGATATCATCATTTGGAGATATAAGAAATTGAGTAGCTCATGCATCTCATTGTCTTCATGCCCTTCATCTTAATTGGTTATCAATTCTTCTAGTTTCATGCTTTTCTGTACCAATAATATAGAGCCCTCATAGATCTGAAACTCCTTCTCAGAGTTTAATATCAGTTCATCTTCAAGCCATATTAGTAGCAATTGTAACGGCTCATTTTTCTCATGCTTTTCATACAATTTCTGCCTCTTGTTCATGGTATTTAGCATTCAATACAGTATGAGTGATTCATATTTTTTTGAGTTCTCTTGAGAGGAATTCTGATTTTTCAACTGACACGGTACCTACTAAAATAGGCTGTTCAGTTTCATGAATTTCTTGTATAAGGTTTACAACATAAGCAAACTTTCCTTTTTCATTTTTGAATAATAAATCACTTTTATCATCCCTAATTATAGGTTTATTTGTAGGTATTACCAAAGTATCAAGAGCATACACTTTATAGAATTCCTCTTCTTCTGTTTTAGCTGTACCAGTCATACCACTGAGCTTCCAATACATCCTAAAGTAGTTTTGAAATGTAATTGAAGCTAGTGTTTTAGATTCTTGTTGAATCTCTACTCACTCTTTAGCTTCTATCGCTTGATGCAATCAATCAGAATACCTTCTTCAAGAAAGGGCTCTTCATGTGTGTTCATCAACAATCATAATTTCTTCACCATTAATAATATAGTCTTTATCTTTGGTGTATACTGCATTAGCCTTGAGAGCATTTTCTATGTGGTGGAGATCATTATAGTGAGCAGAAACATAGATATTATCAACATGTAAAAATCATTCTATTTTTTGAATACCATCTTCAGTAAGTACAGCTGTTTTTTGTTTTTCATCTATTTTATAATCTTTTCAAGACTCAAGTTTCTTTGCCATAGTTGCAAATTTAGCATATTTGCTTGTAGGTTCATTATCTGGCATAGAAATAATAAGTGGTGTTCTTGCTTCATCAATCAGAATTGAATCAACCTCATCTATGATTGCATAAAAATGAGCAGATTGCACTTTATTCTTTATATTAATAACCATATTATCTCTGAGATAATCAAATCAGAGTTCATTATTAGTAGCATAGACTATATTTGAAGCATATGCAGCTTTCTTATCTTCTTTATTTTGTTTGTGATTTACTACTCAAACAGTCATTCAGAGTATTTCATAGAGAATTCCCATTTCTTCAGCATCTCTTGAAGCAAGGTAATCATTCACAGTGACAATATGAACTGGGTTCCCCGTCAGTGCATTAAGGTACGCTGGAATAGTTCAGACAAGTGTTTTTCATTCTCAAGTTTTCATTTCACTGATTCCTCAGTCATGAAGAGCTAATCACCCAACTAGCTGGACATCATATGGTATCATATTCCATTCTATAGTTCTTTCATCATTTCAAATAGAAAAAGTATTACCATTTAATAATGTACAAGCTTGTTTTAAATTAGCAATTGCTTCTACTTTAATATCTGAAAGTATTTCATTGATTTTCTCTGAATCATTTTGATTAGTAAAATCAAGTCATTCAAAAAGCTTTGTAAATTCAGCAGTTTTTGCTTGAACATCTTCTTTAGAAAAATCAGAAAAGGACTCATAGGCTTCATTGATTTTTGCAACGGTTTTTTGATAGTGTTTAATTTTTTTTGTATCTGGGTCTCCAAAAATTGAAGTAATTATTTTCTCAATCATTTCTTTTAATTTTATTTTTAAAAACTTCTCAGTATTATATAAACAAAGCCCTATTTTACAACAATTAATTATTCGTTTTATGATTGCCTATCTATACTGAGAAATAAAATTTTTAGAAACTAATAGAGTGGTAATTCTTACTCAGTCATGAGTGTGATATGAAGTACTTATCAATGAATATTCATATTCTGCTCTTATGTGACAAAGTCAATGAGAACTCCATATCTATCATCATAGAACAGAGAATTTCCAATTTTTATTTTGATTTACCAATCTAGATGAGAAACAAATTTTTGAAGAGCTTATAAAAATTAATGGGATTGGATGAAAAGTGGCCCTAAATATCCTCTCAATTTGAACAGAGAGACTGATACATGCCGTTAAAAATTCTGATAATAAAACTATTGAATCAATTAAATGAATAGGAAAAAAATGAGCAAGCAAAATAGTTATTGAACTCAAAGATGCTGAATTTGTGAAACAGTATCAAATGCATAACTCAGATGTTTCATCAACACAAAAATCTTGAAATAAAAACAGCACTAGCACTGATAGGGAAACACTTGATAATGTGAAAACTACACTTACAACCATGTGATA
>CALDZW010000031.1 GCA_937944175.1 uncultured Candidatus Altimarinota bacterium | reverse complement strand
AGCATATGCTCTCACAGGACTTCAGTCTCATTCCTTTATTTTTAAGGGCATTCCATAGAAAGTAAAACTATCAGGTAGTAAATCTACATTGAGAAGTCTCTCAAAAGAAATTATTCATTGCTCCAGTAAATACCTCTCAATCTCTATATCAAACTCTTTTGAGACTCCTATAAATTTTACTCATACTTCAACACATTTTTTTGCTGTGTCCCAAGTAATATCTATTGTTTCTCAAAATAAAATTCATATTCATTCTTGAATATCAGAACCTTTTCTGTACACTCTTGTCTTTCATATAAAATCTTCAAGATGATAATCATGCAATCTTTTTCACCCTGCACAACAGTGAGCAGGAACATTCACATGTGTACCATCATGACTACTCATATTAATATTTTTCATTTCCCATCAACATTCTGGTATTGTTTGAATCACTTCAATACTGACCTCTGGATCATCTGGGAATACGGGCATTCCTGAATATAACTCTTGAGATAAATCTATTATTTTCATAAACTCACTATCTAATAGTTAAATATACCCCCACAAGCATTATAATAACAACCGTAATTTTCTCAAACTTTGAATCTCCTCACTCATCCGCTATATATTTTGGAAAGTATGGTCTTAAGGATAAGGCAATAAGTATTAAAAATACAGGATATGTTTCTCTTAGAAATGTTACTTTTGAAAGTGGTCAAGTGCTATAAGCAAAAGCATCAAACACATGCATACCTATTCAGAATGTTTCTGTTGCAATTCAAATAAGTAAGTATTGTTTAGTTCTCAGTCTGAAATCTTTTGAAAAATCTTTTCCTCATTGAGTGAAAAATAATAAGATCAATGCTCCTGAGACAAGTCCTAATGATTGTATTCATAATATAGACCACATATCATGTTGCGTATATAAATAGTCCATTCATATAAGTGAGACAGTCCAGAGTGATACTGCAATCAAAGGTAGTATATAACTATTCTTTGATTTAGTGAGATTAAATTCCTTGAGTGCTAAATGCATTGCTCATCAAAATATCACTGCATGTCAGAGAAGTTGAAGTCAACTGAGTCTTTCATGAAAAATTAGTACTCATACAATAAAAGCAAAAACCATTTGCAGCTTCATTATTGAAGCTAACGTTCCTGGAGATGTACTATTAAAGAGTGTTTTCCAATAATAGTATGCACCAAATAAGGCAAAAAATCAGAATATATATGCATACAGTAGTACTTCAATATTTGAAAGGTCTATTCATTTGAACAACAAAATATATATGAAAACAAAGATCAAAAAAAGCCTCCAATAATTGTTGCTCACTCTGCATTCTTATAAAAATGTTTTCACATTGCATAATCAACTAGTGATAATATCACCATTGAAACAATACTCCCTAACGTATACCAGACCCAAATTTCCATACATGTATTCTTCAAAAAATATCATTTTAGATTATCTTAAGTAAATATCTTATTATCTCAACAAGTAATTTTGTGATTTGTCTATTTTGGCTTATACTCAAATTAATTATTATTAACTAAAAAAATTTATGGAGTGAAAAACAGATTATGATGTGATTATTATCTGAGCATGAAGTGCTGGATACCCTGCTGGAATGTATTGTAGTAGATATAAAATAAAAAATCTTATTATTGGATGACTTCCTGGTGGAGCTCTTGGAACATCTCACAAAGTAGAAAATTGGCCAGGGGTAATATCAGCTCCTGGAGGTGAAATTATGGAAGATTTTAAAAAACATGCTGAAGAGAGTTGATCAGAGATTCTTACAGAAATGGTAACTAAGTTAGAAAAACATAATAATCATTTTCATATTGTTACTTCAAGTGGAAAAGAACTTTCAGCTAAAAAAGTAATTCTTGCTACTGGGAATAACTATAGACATTTATGAGCTCCTTGAGAAGATGATTTTCTTGGGAAATGAGTCAGTTATTGTGCAACCTGTGATGGAATGTTTTTCAAAAACAGAGATATTGTCATGGTAGGATGATGAAATACAGCAATCACAGAAGCTCTGTATTTAGCTGATATTTGTAATAAAGTATATATTGTTCATAGAAGTGAGAAGCTCAGAGCAGAAAATACATGGATTGATAAGGCTCACAAAAGAGATAACATTGAATTTGTGCTCAATGAAGAAGTAGAAGAGATAACTGGTAAGATGTTTGTAGAAGAAATTAAGTTGAAATCCTGAAAATCTCTTAAAGCTGATGGGATTTTTATTGCCATCGGAACTATTCCTAACGTAGACCTTGTATCAGAAATGCATCTTGATAAAGATGCTGAGTGATGCCTTGTGGTTGATAAGAGGCAAGAAACGAGTCTCAAATGACTCTATGCGGCTGGTGATGTTACCACCAACTCTAATAAATTTAGACAAACAATTATGAGTGCAGCTGAATGATGTCTTACTGCAAATTCTATTCATGAGGATTTACTTATGGAAGAGCACTAATACCAAAATACCTCTCAAATTAAAAGACAGCTTTATTCTAAAACTGTCTTTTTTTGCATTGTAATTATTTTTATGATAGACTTTTTATATATTTTATTTATAAAAAATATTATGACCTTAGATAAAAATACAAGCAGAGCAAGACATCAAACTCGTACTTTGCAAAACAATAAAGCTATAAAAGCAAGACAAGCTGCTTTGAAAAAAGCAAAAGATGCACACATTTCAAAAATGAGAAAAATTCAAAAAGAAAGAATTGCAGCTCATAAAAGGCACATTGAAGCTCAAAGAAATATTTACAAACAAAGGGAAGCTGTTCAAAGAGCAAATAATAAAAAAAGAAAAGAACAAAGAGAAAAAAATATTCAATCAGAGAGAAAAAGCCTAGCAGACTTGAGAAGTAAAGCTTCACACAATGATATACAAAAAAGAAAACAACTTGAAGCAAGAAGACAAAAAGTGAGAGAAAGAGACAAAGCTATACTTTTAGCAAATGAAAAGAAAAGACAAAAAATAAGAGAAAGAGACTTGCATAAGAAATGATGAAAAATCCAAGATATTGCAAAAAATAAGATAACAAAGGTACCTGCTTGATCAATAACATCAGTATCTCCTATTGTGAGTAAAGTAATAAATAATCAAATACTATGATCAAATCCCTATCTTGAGAAACTCTACATGTATTTCCCTGATTTAGATAGATGAAAAATGCAATCAATTATAAATAAATATCAAAATCAATGAAGACTTAGTCTTGATCAACAGTTTCTCATAGGAGATGAGATAATCAATACAACTGAAGTATGAAAGACAGTAGTATGGAAAAAAATATTCAGACCTCTTATGCAAACCTTATTCACATCTATGTCCAGTTGATACAGAGAACCAAATCTTGAAACCTTCTTAGCTGGAATAAAAACAACCTCTGATACAGATTGGAATTTATTTTTAAAAGCTATGAATCCAAGAGAATCTGATTCAAAAATAGCTAATTTTAAATTACGACTAGAGCAAATCAAACGCTGTCAAACAACTGATGAATTGAAAAGGCTTCCTGAGTTCAAGAAGTTTTTAGACCTTTATAAAGTTACATCACTCAAGGGCAATAGAGTATCTATGACTATAAACAGAAATTCAGAAGTACACACCACACCCCCTCTTCAAATGCAACCAGCAGAATGACGTTTACAAAGAAGACCTGTTCAACCACAGCCCAGAAGACAATTACAAGTAGCTCAAAGACCTTCTGTTCAAAATAATGCATCAGAAGTATTATCACAAAAAAATAAACAATTTATTATAAAGTTAGAAGAGGTAAAATGAGTACCTTGAGTACCACCAACTACACAAAGACATATAAGTACTTTTATAAAAGATATTGAAAGTAGTGCTCAATGAACTGTGAATGATGCAATATTGAGAAAGAATTATTTTCAAATTTTCATGAGCCTTAGATCATTAGCATGAAATCCTATTATCAATACAATGTTAGAAAAGTTAGATCCTAACATTAGTGACACACAAATTGATGAAATAAATAAAGCCTTAGGTATATGAAATATAAATCTTCCATTTGTATGAAATCCAATGCATAAACTTGTAAACAGGTTCATTCTAGAAACGAAAAAGAAACTATAAAAACAACTCCTAAGTTGTTTTTTTTTAGTTTCATTTTATACTAAGAACAATAGATCCTTAACAATGAATCATGCAACTGTTCTTTTTAATCTGCCTCTTCCTATTTGGTCTTATATTTTGAAGCTTTTCTAGTGTCATCATTCATAGACTCAAATCTTGAGAATGATGAATTTGCGCAGGAAGAAGTCACTGTGGGAGTTGTAACAAAATTCTTGAGACTGTTGACCTTATTCCTCTTGTATCATGGTGCATTAATAAATGATCATGCAGAAGATGTAAAGCGTCTGTGAGTTGTGTCTATCCATTTTTGGAACTGTGTACAGGGATTCTTTTTGCTTGAGTCTGATATTTTCTCATAGATCTCCCACTACTGCTCAATGCAAATATACAAGAAATAATCACCCTTCTATTCTGGCTTACTATTAGTTTTATTAGTATCATCTATATTTTCTATGACATCCTCTTTTTAGAAATTCATGAGAAAGTTTTGGCTACATGAGTATGAATATGAGTTCTATGAATAATAGTACAAGCTTTTATATGAATTGAGATATTTACTAGTCTTCCAAATATAGAGACTACAAAATTAGTAGCTATTGTATGAATCTGAACTCTACTCCTGACAATTTGATGACTCTATACAATCATCCTCAAAGAACTCGATGATAAGTGGGATGTTTCTATTCTTGTAGGACTCTATACACTCATATTTATAACTGGCTTTATTCTTCCTGAGAGTATAGCTAGAGCTAGTGTTTCTTGAATAGCTGCATCCATTTGAGCACTTGCTATATTTACTTTTTTCTACTTACAAATACTGCTTTCGTGAGGAAAATGGATGTGACAGTGAGATTTACGTATTGCTATTATGGTATGAATTATTCTTGGAACTACTCTCAGCTTTCCTGCTATGATGCTTTGTTATCTAAATGGTAGCATTATTTGACTGAGCTTCATTGGGTACCAAAAAATAACAAAAAAAGGTCCCTGAGAACTTAATTCTCAAATACCTTTTGGTCCATTTATTGCTATTGGATTTTTTATAGCTGTATTTTTTCAAGAAGAGATACATACTTTTATGAATAATTTTGTGTATCTCTAGACTGAAAACTTACAGTTCTTACTGGCTCAGCTTTATTACTATCTGGATCAATTTTTACTCAATGAATGGTAAAAATATTTCAAAAGACATCTGCTAATACTTGTCAATATTTAAAAAAGTACTCAGGTCTGTCTTCATAAATTTCAACTGTTTCTGGTATTTCTCATCTCTCAATTATAGATACAATAGTTTGCTTTATCTTTTGAGATGACTTTTCAACAATAGAATATGGAACAGTATTAAGTCCTGTCTTATCTAGCTTTTCTTCCTGTAATATTTTATCTCATGCCGTTAATATAAGTGTAGCCTTACTACTTGTTTTGTTAATAAGATCATAGATATTCTGCACTAGTCATAGTTTCTTATCTCAATCACCTTCATTACTATAAAATTCTTCCACAAATTTTTTAATAGCTTTTTGCTTTTCTTCTAAGCTCATATTGATAACTAACTGTTTTGTTTCATCTGAAATGACTCAATGGTCAGTACTCTCAATAAGTCCTCAGTAATATGCCAATAACCATATATTACCATCTTTCCCTCTATTATTAGTAAATCAATCTAGCTCTAATGTTTTTGCACGAGAATACAGTGTGTCATCAAAATCAAAAATAGATAGTGGTTGTGAATACTCCTTACTCCTTAATGTCCTGATTTTTTTGATGATTTTATTGGTTTCCTCTCAAAATAAAGGAAACAAAAAAG
>CALDZW010000030.1 GCA_937944175.1 uncultured Candidatus Altimarinota bacterium | reverse complement strand
TCTGAGATTGATGGCCCTGTAGCCGTATAAGATGGATAATATACTCCATCAAACATAGAGTTAAGACTAAAAAGTGCTGATCATGTTTGAGTTACTATATAACGATTATTAGCATTTAATAGTATATTAGCAGAGTCTCATATTGGACCACGGTTTGAGGAGATAATAGGACCATTTGGTTCTATACAATTATTCCCATCTGGATCACAAAATTGTGTTGCTCAAATAGCTCACTCTACATCTAATTTAAGATCAAAATCTCATCATACACTTGGGCTGGTAGTTCAAATTCACACATTATCATAATGATATACTGTTCATTTCTTTGTATAAAGTGAATAATTACTATTAGATCCATCATCAACATCATCAACATAAATTCAATACTCATTTTGAACTTCTGTTGCTGGATTAATAAATGTCCTTACTCTATTACCAAATACATTAGTAATACTTCCAGACCATGAAGCTCATGTTGTAACATTATTAAACACTCAATAGAGATTAGGAACATGACTCCCAACATTACCACTTGTAGCTACTCTATTATAATGACCATAGACATTAGAAATGCTTCCAGACCCACGTAAAGATGCATATGAATATGTTCATACCAGTGTACTGAGTGGTTTATCTGAATAGGTTGTAGCTTGATTGAAACCTCACCTTACATTTCATGCTTCAGATGTTGGTCATAATAATGATGCATTGTATCCTCACATAATTGTGTTTACTCTATCCTGTCAGTAATGATGAACTGAATTAACAGAACCATATGTAGTTCCATATGCATGAGAATTATCTGAATTCACTGTAAGTTGATTCCATTCATTGAAAATATTTTTTCATACATTAGCAGTATCATCTTTGTCAACGACTGCTATTTTTGTAAAAATCCCTCTATTATTATCATCAGGATTAGTTTCAATCAAGTTACTTGTTAGCACTTTATGAAGATTATATGTATTTTTTTGATCAATTCATCCAGTTTGAAACTCTACTTGAGTGGCATTATAGGTATCAAAGGGTACATCATTTTTATCATAAATTTTAATTCAGTTTGGAGTATATGAAACTGTCTCAGCCCCACTTGCATAGTCAAGAACTACATCATTATTATTTCCATCAATAAATTTTCTCAATGGATCACTTTCAACTCAGACATTCTGAACTATACAGTCTGTGTCTCATGGCAAACAATCAGGATCTAACGTTGATCATGGCAAATATCCACCAGCAGGAGCTGCAGCAAAAGCTGCAGCTCCCATAAATCCAATTACAGCTGCTGTACTGAGAATATTCCTACTCAGCAAACTACTAATTTTTCTCATAATTACATATTTAATTTATAAAACCTTTTTCAAAATAAGCATATCATGAAACAAATATTTTTCATAAAAAAATACCAAATAGATAAACTATTTAGTATTGACAATTTATTTTTATATTTTACACATCTAAATTTTCAACATCTTTGGCTCTTGTTTGAATAAATCTCTTTCTTGGAGCTACATCTCAACCCATAAGTACTTTAAATGTACTATCGGCTTCCTCAGCATCTTCAACAGTTACTTTGTACATCTTTCTTTGTTCTGGATCCATAGTTGTTTCCCAGAGTTGTTCTGGGTTCATTTCTCAGAGTCATTTATATCTTTGAATATTTTCTCAGGTAATATCATGCTCTGCTATGATCTTTTCTTTCTCATCATCTGAATATACGTACCATGATTGTTTTCATTTACTCAGTTTGTAGAGTGGCGGTTGTGCAATATATAAATATCCTCCATCAACTATTTCTCTAAAATACCTAAAATAGAATGTAAGAAGCAGTGTTCTAATATGTGCCCCGTCAACATCAGCATCTGTCATGATAACTATTCTATGATATCTCAGTTTAGATATATCAAAAGTCTCTCAGATAGACGTTCACATAGCTACTATCAAATTCTTAATTTCTCCATTTGCAAAAATCTTATCAATACGGGCTTGCTCTGTATTAAGAATCTTCCCCTTAAGTGGCAATATAGCTTGAGTCTCTCTATCTCTTCATTGTTTAGCTGAACCTCAGGCAGAATCTCCCTCGACAATATAAAGTTCTGATACTTGTGGATCACGACTTGAACAATCTGATAACTTTCATGGGAGTGTCAATCACTCTAATGCTCATTTTCTTACAACAGTATCTCTAGCCGCACGAGCTGCTAATCTTGCCTTAGCGGCCAAAAAAGTTTTCTCGATAATTTTTTTTGCACTATTTGGATTTTCTTCAAGAAATTCCATAAGCCCTTCACTCACCACACTATCAACTGCTCCTCTTGCTTCAGCTGAACCAAGTTTTGCTTTTGTTTGTCATTCAAATTGTGGATCTTCTAATTTAATAGAAAGTACACATACCATTCCTTCGACTACATCATCATTCGTGAGATTTTGATCTTTTTCTTTTAATATTCCCTTATCTCTTGCATACTTATTAATAGTTCTTGTCAGAGCTGTTCTAAAACCTGTCATATGAGTCCCCCCTTCAGGAGTATGCACATTATTAACAAAGGCTATCAAATTATTTGAATATTCTTTATTGAATTGAAATGAAGCTTCAACCAGTACATTATTTTTTTCTTTTTCTGTATAAAAAATATCTCATAATGTATCTTCTTTTTTATTTAAAAACTGTACATATGATTTAATTCATCCTTCAAAATAAAATCTATAAGATTCATCATTTCTCTCATCAATAATATTTAATTCTATTCCTTTTGTTAAGTATGCCTGTTGGCGTAGCCTCCTCAGAATAGTCCTATAATCAAAAGTAGTAGTATCTTTAAAGATAGTATCATCTGGCCAGAAACTAATAGTTGTTCCATTTTTCTTACTCTTCCCTATTTCTTTTACATTCTCGTCAGGAACTCACTGAGCATATGATTGGTAAAACACCTTTCCTTCTCTCTCTACAGTTGCCTCCATTTTAGTAGAAAGTGCATTTACTACTGATGATCATACACCATGAAGTCATCCTGAAACCTTGTACCCTCATCAACCAAATTTTCCCCCAGCATGTAATACAGTAAGAGTTGTTTCAAGAGCGGATACTCCTGTCTTTGGATGAATCCCTGTTGGTATTCATCTCCCATTATCTGAAACACTACATCATCCATCTTTAAGGAGTTTTACATTGATAATACTACAGTGTCCCGCAATAGCCTCATCAATAGAATTATCAACAATTTCCCAAACAAGGTGATGTAATCATCTCACATCTGTAGATCCAATATACATTCATGGTCTTTTTCTAACTGGTTCTAATCATTCTAAAACCTGAATATTCTCTGCTCAATAGTCCTGTGTTTTTTTATCTGCCATAGCTGCACTCACCCTAGCCCTAACTATAATCCCTATCTTGAATTCTTTCCCTTTTATAAAGAGAAAGAGGCAACAATATGAACTATAACCAGGGGATCAAAGGATTTTTGTAAAAAAATAATTATCCCCTCTGTCTTTCAGACATCTCCCCCTTAAGCCTAAGGGAAGAAAAAAGAAGATTCTACCTAATAACTATACTGATCTAGTTAATAAAATCAAGAAAATGGCTCTACATAGACACAAAAAAAATAAAGCCCTTGTATGAGCTTATTTTTATAGAAAAAACACCAAAATAGAGATTTTAGTGTTTTTAGGAATTTATTTTTTACAAAGGGATAGAAAAAATTATGCAATTTAGAGTGGATAATGTCTTGATATCTGAATATTTATATGTTATTATTTATATGTTATTATTTATATAATAGCAGTAATTTCATATAAAACATGAGTGAAAAATTATGATGTTCAACTTCAAAGGAAAAGAGGAAATGTACAGATTATATTGAAAGACATGAAGGTCTTCAAAATATAACAGACCGCCTGATAGATCTTACTTCTAATCGACCTGATAGTATATTAATTAGAGAAAATTACTATACTTTTGGTAGGTATTTTATAATTGTTAATGATATAAAAGGAAATTGAAACGACATATCCCCCTTATCATCTAGAGAGTATATCATTAAAAAAAAGAAATCCATAATTGACACAGAGATAAGTTATACTATAAGAATCAGTGCAAATCCCTATTCTATTTATCTACTTGTTGAAAACGATTTTGTAGATCTATTAACAGTAGGTAATGGTGCATACTCTATGTATATATGAAACATCATATCTCTCCTAAATGATATATCAAATGAGATATCAATGGAACAATAAAAATAAACATTATTTCTTACTCCCCCCTCCCAGCAGCTTCAAGCTTAGCTTGTTAATCTACAATAATAAAAACATCAACCCTATTGACAATTTTTCTACTAGATCTTAAATACTAATTAAGTATAGATCTATAGTCAATATTTTCTCAAACTCCTGTATCATGTATATTTCAGACCATTTCTCTAACCCATACTACTTGTTTCCCAACTTCAGTGTCTTTTATAAAGCCTTCTTTTCCTTCATTATGATATTTGTTTACCAGTTCTCAATTACGCTCTATATTTTTTTTCATTGCCCAAAGCAAAAATTCTATATAAATAGATTGCACCTGAGCATCTTGCAATGCATTATGTGGGAGGTCTGAATCTCCTTTTATGCCAAGATCACGAAAGGAAGCTGTATCATCACATAGAAATCATTGTAACATTGACTTCGCATCCATTCAGCCATAACCTAGTGGATTCTCAAGTTTATATTTTTTAAAATACCCTGCCATTAGACCACCATCAAACTTAATTGGATATGCTGCCTCTACTAATAAATCAAGGTTCAGTTCTTCAATCCATTTAGTATAAGCTAAAAGTGCTACTTTGGCATCTATTCAATATTTTTGCAACCTATCTAAAATTTCTTTAGAAGATAGTTTGGTAATATCATCTCATATTGTCTTGAGTCATTTTGAAGCAACCTTCATTGCATCATCATCATAGTTTTCATTAATAGGTTTTAATTCTCTATAAAAAGTACTATTAATATCTCATACAACACATGCTCATAATGATATGATCCCTCCAGCACCTTCTTCAGAATCTCAAGAATATTCTATATCAACTGATAAATAATTATTCATATTTTTTCTTATGGAATATATAATATTCCTCCTTTTGTATTACTCACCTCTTCCAGCAGCTTCAAGCTTAGCTTGTTGATCAGCAACGGCACAGGCATCAATAATAGGTCAGAGCTTCCCTGTCATAATCTGAGGTATCCCTGAAAAATTCTGTCCAATTCTATGATCAGTGACCCTATCTTGTGGAAAATTATACGTTCTAATTTTTTCTGATCTATCTCATGATCCTACCTGATTGGCTCTAGCACTTCATAATTCCTCTGCTCTTTTTTCTTCAGCTAGTACTTGAAGTTTTGATCTCATTATACTAAAAGCCTTGTCTCTATTTTTGTGTTGTGACCTTCCATCACTACAGAGTACTATCATTCCTGTAGGAAGATGCTTTAGATGAACAGCAGAATCTGCCTTATTTGCATGTTGTCAACCAGGTCACCCAGAACGAGTCAATTTCATTTCTATCTCATCCATATTTAATTCAAAATCTAGTTCATCAACCTCTGGCATAATAGCTACTGTAATAGCTGAAGTATGAACTCTTCATTTATTTTCAGTTTCTGGGATTCTCTGAACCCTGTGAACTCATGACTCATATTTAAAACGGGAATAAGCTCATTCTCATTTTATTTCAAATACCATTTCTTTTATTCACCCAGTATCCGGTATATTTTGCTCTACAATTTCAATTTTGTATCACTCTTCTTCTGCAAATGTGAGATAAGCACGAGATAACTCTCCAGCAAATAGTGCT
>CALDZW010000029.1 GCA_937944175.1 uncultured Candidatus Altimarinota bacterium | reverse complement strand
ACATTATCATACACTTCATTATCAATATCAATTAGCTGTTCTTCACTAAATTTTCAAAGGACCCAGTCACTTACATCATAATGACTATCGTATCAGACTCAAACTTTTACTCTGGGGAATTCATCTCAGATTTTTTTTATGATGTCTTTTATTCAATTATGTCCTCATGCAGATCACTGTGATCTGAATCTAATTTTTCAAAATTCCATAGATATATCATCATAGATGACGAGTATATCCTCTGGTGTGATCTTGTAATAATGCATAACTAGCGAAAGACTTTCTCCACTGAGATTCATAAATGTTTGAGGTTTAATAAGGAGAGTCTTTTCTCACCTATAGTTTCATGAAGCAATATCTGCTTTGAATTTTGATTCAAGTGTAAATTCAGAAAAATTATACTTTTCTTGAATGAGATCACAGATAATAAACCCTACATTATGTCTTGTAGATTCATATTTTTTTCACGGATTTCAGAGTCAGATTATAATTTTCATAGAAAGTTTTATTCATTATTTCTTTCTCTTTGACTAAAGGGAAAGATGCCTGTAAGGCAGAAAGGGATAATAATATTTATGTGTCCCAAAAATATTTTATTACAAACATTTGTATATTAATAGAGAGATTACTGAATATTTTGAATAAAAAGTTTTGAGGTTTTGATTCAAAGAGTCCAAAATCAAAAATATAGATTTCATTTGCAAATGTCATGAGATTGTGGATTTTGTTTGGCTTGAGTACAAAGTCACTTCCAAGGAGATCAAGAAACACTCATTCTTTTTCAAACATAATCTCATTAATAATAATAAGTTTTTTGAATTTAGAAAGTAAAACATAATTATCTTGTAGATCTTTTTTGGTAAGTATATTTCACTTAATGACTTTCTGTTTGATAATATAGTGTCAGTCAGAGTTTTTAATAATATCAGTTTTTGCTATGGGGATGACTTTTCAAAAATACTTTTTGATGAGTTCAAAATTTTTTTTAGCTTGTTCATAAGAATCAGTTTTTCTATAAAAAAATTGTTTCCCAATAAAGCTTGGCATTTTATAAAATACATTTTCATGCTTGAAAACAAAATTTTCTCATAAAATTCTCCAATTAAATTTTCATTTTTTCAGAGAATTTATTTTTTTTATTTCTTTTTTTTGATTCATTAGTGTGAAGCTGAAATATTTCTAAATGGCTTTCATCAAATATACACATAGATACTCAGAATAAGTATAAGGATAAAGTTGATATAATACAGTTTTTGTATTCAAATAGTATCAAGGATAAATCATGAGCTCATCGCAAATACTGCAAATCAAAGAGTAAATCAAAAGCTAAAAATAGAGAGGATGGTAGCTTTTTGATCTTTTGGACAGTGTGTTACTAAATAAGCATTAGCTAGGGGAATAATGATTCAAAATTGAACTGAGATGATTCCTACACCAATCCATACTAAGTAGATATTAAAAGTTGAATATAATGCAGCAGTTATAAGAATGGCTACTATTGATAATAAGAGTATATTATAGAGGGAAATTTTCTTTTGAGCCAACTTTATTAAGTGACTTCATAATGCTGATAAGAGTGCAATAATCGCAAATAGTATACCAATATGCTCTATTTGAATTCAAAGAGACCTGAAAAATGGTTGATATGTAAACCAAAATACATTTGAGAGAGCTCACTGAAGTATCAGTATAATGACTAAGAATTTAGTAAAAGGATTACTAATAATTGTTTGTAATCAGGCCTTGATTTGTAGTGAATTACTTTCTTTTTTTGAATACTCCTGTTTAGGCTCATAGATAAAAAGTGATATTATAACCACAACAAACAGGAAAAAAGCAGTAACAATTGCGGGATATACTGGATGTATTATGTATAAGTATCAGGCTAGCAGTGCTGCTGGGATTCTTCACATAAACAAGGCAATATGACCATTGGCAGTAATTTTTGTGAACTCTTTACCTTTTCAATATTCTTCTAAGCTATCATGAAGCAGAGATGAGAAGTTTCATGACTTAATAGCAAATCAAATACCAAGTATGATACCTGATATAATGAATGTAAAAAATTTTTCTGAAAATATCCAGATAAATGAGTCTAGAAAAATACAAAAAGATCATAAAATATAGAGCTTTTTTCTCCCAAATCTATCTGCCCAAGCACCACTAGGAACTTCTAAAAATAATGTAACAATAGAAGAAATAAGATAAATAATAAATGCTTCACTATAGCTAAAGTTATGAAAAACCGTAAGAAAAAAAGTCCAGACAGCACTGGTGAAAGTGAGTTGTCCAAAGAACTGCAGGGCATAATAAATTTTGATATTTCTATTTAAAGTATTTTCCATGAGTTTCTTTGAGTTTTGGGTTAGTTACGTGTGTATACACTTGCGTGGTATTAATACTTGCATGCCCAAGCATTTCTTGGATATCTCTGAGTCCTGCTCCATTATTGAGAAGTGTGGTAGCAAATGAATGCCTGAGGGTATGAGCTGATATATCTTTTAGAATAAATGCCTTTTGAGCCATTTTTTTAATCATATTGGTAATAAAAAAACGACTGAGTCTCATTTTTTCATTCTCCAAAATATCAATATTACCAGCTTTTACATTATGACGAATAAATAGGGGAGAGAGATGATCTTGCCTCATCTCTAGATATGTTTTAATCAGCTCAGCAGAATGCTCAGTGAGGTATACTACACGAACCTTTTTTCATTTTCCTCTCACTCAAAATTCTCTTCTATCCAGATCAATATCCTTGATGTTTAGGTTGGTGAGTTCAGATATTCTGAG
>CALDZW010000028.1 GCA_937944175.1 uncultured Candidatus Altimarinota bacterium | reverse complement strand
GAGATGAAGTAAAAGTAGATGGAGAAGAATTTAAGATTCTTTGAATTGAATATGTACTTGCAGTTGTTGAAAATTAAAAATAATCTCTTCCCTGAATCCCTACTCTTTATTTAAAGAGCAGGGGGCAGCACTGAACTTGATTTTAATGAGTTGATTTAGAATTCAGAAAGATTATACAGCCTTTCTCTTAAGTAAGAGAAAGTACCCGCAGGGGGATAGAGTTATGAAAGTACAAAAATATATAATACCTCTTCCCTTAGATTTAAGGGATACCCTCACTTCGTTGGGGCACACTGAGTACCCCGAAGGGGGGATGGGTTAATAAAACTTAACTAAACCAAAATATGCCTAAACAAATAATATATTGAGATGATTCAAGAGCAAAAATGTTTGCTTGAATTGAAACAGTTGCAAAAACAGTAACGAAAACTATGTGACCAAAATGAAGAAATGTAATTTTGGATAAATGATACGGAGCTCCTCAGGTTACTAATGACTGAGTCACTATTGCTAAAGAAATTGAACTAGAGGATAAATTTGAAAATATGTGAGCAGAGCTAGTAAAAGATGCAGCTGAAAAAACAAATTCTCTCGCTTGAGACGGTACCACTACTGCTACCCTACTTACATATGCAATTGCTAAAGAAGGTCAAAGGTATTTGAAAGCTTGAGTCAATGCTGTTGAGCTAAAAAATGGTCTGAATAAAGCGTGAGCTGTTATAAGTCAAACATTAGAAGATAATGCAAAAAAAATAAGTTCAAAAGAAGAAATTGCACAAGTTGCTACTATTTCTGCTCAAGATAGTGAGGTTTGAAATATTATTGCTGAAGCAATGGAAAAAGTTGGAAATACTTGAGT
Source organism: uncultured Candidatus Altimarinota bacterium (assembly GCA_937944175.1). GTDB lineage: Bacteria > Patescibacteriota > Gracilibacteria > BD1-5 > UBA6164 > CALLPO01. The sequence continues at coordinate 1,903 of CALDZW010000028.1, read as the reverse complement.
CATTTCAGTGGAAGAAGGACAAACATTTGGTCTTGAAGTAGAAGTAACTCAAGGAATGGAATTTGATCAAGGATATATTAGTCCATATATGATCACAGATACTGAGAAAATGTTGGCTGAATATAAGGGAGCTTACATGTTAATTACTGATCAAAAGATTAGTAACATGAAAGATCTTCTTCCTCTCCTTGAACAGTTAATGGAAGAAGGGAAAAAAGATTTAGTGATAATGTGTGATGATATAGAATGAGAAGCACTTACTACTATTATTCTCAATAAACTCAAATGAGTTCTCAATATTCTGGCTGTAAAGACACCTGGCTTTTGAGATTCAAAGAAAGACATAATGAAAGATATTGCTGTTCTGACTTGATCAAAAATTATCACATCTGATCTTGCTATGAAGTTAAGTGATGTTACACTAGGAGATTTATGAAAAGCAAAAACTATTATCTCATCTGCTAAAAATACTACAATAATAGGTGGTGAATGAGATATAAACATGATTTGATCAAGAGTTGAAGAGATCAAAAAAGCAATCTCACTATGTGATAGTGATTATCAGAAAGAAAAATTAGCTGAGAGATTAGCAAAGCTTGATTGAGGGGTTGCTGTTGTAAAAGTATGAGCTGCTTCGGAGGTTGAAATGAAAGAAAAGAAATTAAGAATAGAAGACGCATTGAATGCAACAAGAGCAGCTATTGAAGAATGAGTAGTTGCTGGTTGATGAACAGCTCTTCTAAAGGCTAGCCTAGCATTATCAGGTGTAAGTTTTGGTAATTCAGATCAAGATTTAGCGATTGAGATTATTCTGAAAGCACTTGAATATCCAGTAAAACAAATTGCCACTAACGCTTGAAAGGATTGATGAGTAGTTTCAAGTAAAATTCTTGAACACTCAGATATAAACTATGGATATAATGCTGCTACAGATGAATTCGTAGATATGGTAGAGCTTGGAATTATTGATCCAAAAAAAGTTGCAAGAATTGCTCTGGAACAAGCAATTAGCTTGTCAGGTATGTTTCTCACAACAGAAGCTGCTATTACTGATATTCCTAAAAAAGATGATGATGCTCCAGCATGAGGTGGAATGCCTTGAATGGGTGGTATGTGAGGTATGGGTTGAATGTGAGGGATGCCTATGATGTAAGAAATTTGTAAAAAATGTTAAAATATGATTAAATAAAGCTAGTAATTGCTTACTAGCTTTATTTAATTAAGAATTTTACAATGGTTACTTGAACTACAGTCCCTGCAGGATATGAATGAACTGATCAAACCTGTGATATAGATTATCCTGCCTCTAGAGAAGCTACAATAAAAAATACTGGAAAGGAACTTGCTGATTTTTTATGAGAGGATAATTTGTTAACACCTATAGACTATATAACTTCTTTAACTCACATTGATGACAAAAAATTAAAAGAAAAATGGAAAGAGGAATATAATTCTACAGAAGATTGATATAAAGAATCCACACTCATCTCTAGTATCAGTGAATATTTAGTAAGTTTAAAATATGATTGTGATAAAGGTAGTTAATAATTAACAAGTTTTTAACAATTCAATAGTACAAGAATATTCTTGTACTATTTTTTGAAACATAAGTTATATTAAGACATAAATACACATTGATGTATTTATGTCTTTTTTATAGTTATAATTCACGTGAAGGAGAAGTGAAGAAGTTTTTTTAAAGTTTTATTCCCTATTTTAAAAGACCTTAAATCAATCTTAAAGAAAATAGAAAAAAAGTATGTGTTTTTTTTGTGAATAAAATCAATATATGATATAATACTTGTGTAAGTTAATAACAACAGTTAAAAACTTACAACAGTTCATTAACATGATTTTTACTTCTCGAGATGGAACTTGTCTTAATCCGGTAAGCACTCCTAAA
>CALDZW010000027.1 GCA_937944175.1 uncultured Candidatus Altimarinota bacterium | reverse complement strand
TGGAAATTTTTTTCATAATTGATTCCATTGATTTTCTACCATCATTCAAGCTGGGCTATAAATCATCTTATCATGTTTAATCTCTCATAATAAACATAACTTATTCTGTATTGCTAGTGTAATGAAATATAATCAGGCACTGGAATAATCATAATCCGTTAATCGATTAGACGTATTTGTATGAATGTCAGGATTAAATTTCATATTTTTGTATAACATTTATTCTGTAGGGCTAGCCCTTGTGGGTATCCTGTTATGTAAAATAATCTAGGGTCTTGCCCAGTTGACTAATTTAGAACCTTAGTATACTGGCAATATGAAAGCAAGAATCAACTATAGAAAAAGGACAAGACTTGACAATAATAAAATAGAGAAGATTATTCTGTATTTTTCAGAAGATTTAACAGCACTAAAGTCCTCAAAATTATTGTGAATAAATAGAAAAACAATAGATGATTGGTATGGTTATATGAGAAAAATCATATTCATTGAAAGTGAAAAAGAGAAACAAGAGAAGCTTTGATGATGAGTATATGAATTAGATGAAAGTTACTTTTGACCTAAAAGAATTAGATGAAAAAGATGAAGGTGAGCTTGATGAAAAACAATAGTATTTTGAGTGCTAAAGAGATGATGAAGTGTATACACTGAAATAATACCTGATGCTAAAGCTAAGAGTCTTATACCTATAATAAGAGGAAAAATAAGTAATTGAAGTACTGTAAATACAGATTGATGGAAAGCATATGATTGATTGGTAGATTTATGATATGAGAAGCATTATAGGGTTCATCATTGAGCTAATGAGTTTGCTAGATGAAAGCGACATATTAACTGAATAGAATCATTTTGGAGTTTTACAAAAAGGAGGTTATCTAAATTTAACTGAATAAAAAAAGAATTCTTCCCTTTGTATTTGAAAGAATCTGAATTTAGATATAATGTAAGAGTTAAATGAAAAGATTTAAACTATATTATGCAACAATTACTGTTGAAATATAACACTTAACTGGGCGAGACCCATAAATATTATGGCTAATAAATTAGTAGTTGCAGCTGCAGGGTCTTGAAAAACTACTTTTCTAATAAATAAAGCTTTAAAGGCTAAATGAAGAGTATTGATAACAACCTTTACAGAATGTAATGAAGCCGAGATTAGAAAAAAAATCTTAGAAATGAAAGGTTATATACCTAGAAATATAGTTATTCAGACTTGGTTCTCTTTTTTGTTACAACATTGAGCAAGGCCTTATCAATGAGAGGTTTTTGAGAAAAGGATTAATGGCCTATTATTGGTAGAAGAAAAATCATGACTAAAGAAAAAAATGTGAAAATTTAACCAGTATTATAAAGAAGAAGAAACTGAAAAACACTATTTTTCACCAACAGGTAAAGTATATTCAGATAAATTATCAAGGTTTGTTATAAAATGCAATACTCTTAATAAGTGAAATGTTGTAAATAGATTATCAAAGATTTATAAGAATATTTTCATTGATGAAGTACAAGATTTGGCTTGATATGATTTAGACATTATTAAATTATTGTTTAATTCAAAATCTAATATTTTACTTGTTGGAGATCCTAGGCAAGTTACTTATTTAACACACTTTTCAACCAAGTATAGAAAATATAACCAATGATGAATAAAAGATTTTATAGAATATGAATATATAAACACTAAGAATAAGTGTCATGTGGATACAGCAAGTTTCAATCATTCTTATAGAAATAACCAATTAATTTGTGATTTCTCTTCTAAATTATACCCTAGATTAAATGCTCCGATATCTAAACAATCAGACGTAACTACACATGAATGAGTTTTTTTGATTCATTGAAAAGATGTAAACGAGTATCAAAAAGAGTTTAATTCTAAGGTATTAAGGTATAGAAAAGCATGAAAATGAGAACTAACCTTTTGAATATCAAAATGATTATGATTTGATAGAGTTTTGATCTATCCAACAAAACCAATAATTACATATTTGAAAGATTGAAATGTTTGAAAACTTACATCTATTGCTAAATTCTATGTAGCATTAACAAGAGCAAAATTTAGTGTTTGAATAGTTTTTGATTATACTGATAATGAAGAGTTTATTGAATGAGTTGAAAAATGGATTAATGTTAAGTAGGTTTCTTGATTACATACTTTATTCAAAATTAAAATACCTTACTCCCAAAACGAAGGTGTTTTTTCTTTTACACTAAAAGTGGTTATTTAGTAGATTAGGTTGTGATTAGAATTTTAGAGAGAGTGACAAAGAATAAATTATTGTGTTTAATGTTCTCATATTTAGTAATATATTGAGCTAGATAATATTGTCTATACTTTTTAGAAATTCAATGATGAATAGTTCTAAAAATTCATTTAATATCTCCCCATATTTGTTCAATAGTGTTAGAATGAACTTCTCATACAGCAAATTCTCCTTTAGAGTGATTTGTAACTCAATGAATATATCTTACACAAGTTGTATGATACGAGACCCTAGAATCAGTAAAGAATTTAGACCCATATACCACATTACTCTTTATCAGTGGATAGAGAGTTTTTTCTTGTACATTTTCAATAGCATACAGATGAAGTTTTCTCTTTCATCTTTCAACCATTCACATGATAATATCTTGGTTCTTCTTCTTTCACATCCATGCTTCATCAGCTTCCACTATTCAACTCAGTAGCTCAGAATCTTGCTTTTCATACAAGACCTTTCTGATTTTAGTAAGCATACTCCAAGCAGTTTTTGTTTCTACTCATATTCTTCTTCCAGCTTCACTGGAAGAAATACTGCCAGTTGATATACTCCATTCTAGTATGAGTATCATCCATTTATCTAGTCCTACTTTACTGTTCTCAAAGAGAGTTCAATGAAATTCACTATAGTGTTCATAACAATGAGTACATTTATATACAATAGTTCAGGTCTTATTCTTTTTATGAATATGTTGTCATCATCTGCATCCACATTTCAAACAACATCTTTTTCATTTAAATACATGCCTTTGCTGGAAGGTTCTTGCTAATTCTAATCCATAACTTGGATGTGAAATTAGCCTCCTCAACATTTTTCAATATAGTTTCATGGGGTTGGGTATTAGATTGTAAGTATTTCTATTATACCAATCCCAACCTGTTATACAAAATAACC